>JAZQOG010000001.1:0-55643 GCA_045627765.1 Paludibacteraceae bacterium
ACGCGCTAGTGGTGAATGCGCTAAGATACATACTACTATCAAAGCGTTAGACGGGGATGGTAATGAGATTGTTGACCGTTCCATTGAGTTGGCAGGAAGCGAAGATCAAACAAGCAACCAAACGTATAACATGCGTTTTGAGGAGGTTAAGCAAAATGCTCAATTCTATTTGAGAAATGAATCGGATGGTTTTGTAATCCTCATCTCGGATATTAAGATTATACCTTATCTGCTTTATACTAAGAAACTGGATGATGTAACCATCTTAGCCGGTGAAACACAGGCAACCTACAAGAACGAAGCCTTCATTAACAATACCGGTGCAACGCCTACTTTCTCGATCATTTCTTCTGAACCGGCTTCCATCGCTACCATCGCTGCTGATGGTACGGTAACGGCTACCGCTGCCGGCACCATCAAGGTTCAAGCCGCTTGGGAGGGAGTAACCACTACGTACACACTCAATATCACGAAGAATACTCTCCCCGTTCCGCAAGTTAGTTTTGCTGACGGAGAAACTGTGGAAAAAGATATGAATACGATCGGTTATGTTAACACGTTAACGAGAGACGGCGACGGAGCCGTTAGTTACGAGAGCAGCGATGAGACGGTGGCTGAAGTAAGTAACGAAGGCGTGATTACTATCACCGGTGAAGGTGTGACCACGATTACGGCTAAGGTGGCTGCTTGCGCAACGTATGCCGCTGCGGAGGCAAGTTATGTGTTAACTACCACCGACCCGAAGGATGATGCTTATGTTGAGACGTTTGATAAGTTGCCTGATGAAACCAAGTCTAGTACGAGTGATCGTACGGGCGATTGGTACACTTGGAAAATAACCACAGGTGCTCGTCATAAGACGACAGACATATTGTTTAACGGTACACGCGCACTCTGGTTGGCTAGTGGCGGAGGTATAATGGAAACCACTATCGAAGGTGGTGTTAAACGCGTAAGTTTCCTTTGGAATAAGTTTAGCAAAGATCCGGCTTCCGTAACCATTGATGTAACCGCCGGAGATATTACCCGTTCGATAACCAAAGCGGTTACTAGCGGTGAAAACCAAAACAATCCCGACCTTGTGTTCAACAGTAATTTCGGTATAAAGAGCAATACTAACCTGAAGATTACCAACTCGCAGACCACGACGGCTCTGCAGATTGGTCCTATTGTTATCACTCCGTATATCTTCTACACAGTGAAGGATACCTTGATAGACATAACCGATGTAGCCACCTTTACCAACGATAAACTCATTGATAACCGTGATGACGGCGTGGCTATCGTTTATAGCATCGTAGGCGAGAACGACGGTGTGGCTACTATCAATGCCGAAACGGGTGAAGTAACCGGTCTGAAAGCCGGTAAGGTTACTGTTCAAGCCGCCTACGGCGAGGCTAAGACCACGTACACGTTGAAAATCCATCAAAAGATAGACGACGGTATCGTTCGTATCCTCGGTATCGGTAACAGTTTCACCCAAGATGCTTTGGAGGCATATATGATGCCTATCGTCTTAGGTCAAGGCAAAAAAGCGATTGTCGGATATCCTTATCTTGGCGGATGCTGGCAGAGTCGGCACGTTCAAAACTATAAAAACGACACAAAGGCATATAACTATTATAAGTATGACGAGGAAGGAAAACAAACCTCTACAGGTGCGAATGGCGCAAGCTTGAAACAGGCTATTACGGATGAGCGCTGGGATTATGTCTTCATTCAATCTGACCACGATAGCACCGGTATTGTCAAATCGTACATCCCTTATATCAAGCAACTCATCGAGATTGTACAAACCTCTTGCTCCAATAAGGACGTAAAGATAGGTATGTACATGACTTGGGCATACGACTCCACTTCGACGCGTTCCGCTTTTGCGTGGTACAATAACGATAACCAAACGATGTACGATAGCATCATCAATGCTACCCAAATCGTGATGGATTATGCTGATGTAACGGTAGATATGCTTATCCCTGCCGGAACGGCTATCCAAAACGCCCGTACTTCCTATAAGGGACATACGATGAACCGTGACGGTTATCACCTCAATTATGACTACGGACGCTATATCGCTTCGCTTTGCTATTATAGCCGTATCTTTGGAGAGGATCCAAAGAACGTGGTTTATCAACCCGCAACGATTGATGACTACTGCGCAGCTATGTGCCGTGCCGCTGCTCAAGCCGCTATGGAGACCCCCTTTGAGGTAACCGACTTGGTTGACTTTAAAAATCCGGATCCTCACCCAACCGGAATGAACCAAACAAACGGAGAGAAGGAGAATAAAGTGTACAAAGTGATTAAGAATAATCAACTGATGATTATCCGTGAAGGCAGAACCTATAATATTATGGGAGTAGAGAAGTAGAGGTGTAGAGGAGTAGGGAATTGTTAAACCCGTTAAACTAACAATAAATTATTAACAAAAATGAAGAACAAATTATGTCTTTTGCTTCTTGCAGGATTGGTGAGCCTGTCCTTGCAAGCTGAGCAATTCAGCGGTTTGGTTACGGATGCCAATGGCGAACCCGTCATTGGTGCCTCCGTTGTGGTCAAAGGTACTTCCAACGGTACCGTTACCGACTTCGACGGACTCTTCCAAGTGGATGCCCCTGCGGGTGCTATCCTGCAAGTGTCCTACATCGGTTTCGTTAACCAAGAACTCGCTGCTGCTCAAAATATGAAGATTACGCTTCTCGAAGACACCAAAGTGTTGGACGAAGTGGTCGTGGTCGGTTATGGTACCCAGAAGAAAGTGAACCTGACCGGTGCCGTGGCTACGATCGACGAGAAGACAGTCAACGCCCGTCCTGTACCTTCCGCTGTGCAAGCCTTACAAGGTGCAGACCCCAGTCTGAATATCGCTCCTGCCAGCGGTGACCCCGCTGCCGGATACGATATTAACATTCGTGGTGTGTCGTCCCTGACATCCGGTGCTACTCCTCTCGTACTCGTGGATGGAGTAGAGGGTAGCCTATCGCGCTTAAACGCCAACGATATCGCTTCCGTCTCCATCTTGAAAGATGCTTCGGCTGCGGCTGTCTATGGCGCACGTGCGAGCGCAGGCGTAATCCTTATTACTACTAAGAGGGGACAGGAAGGGAAAGCCTCAGTCTCCTATAGCGGTCGGGTAGGTTGGAGCCAAAACACTACCTCCACCGATTATATCACTACCGGCTACTGGAGCACAAAAATCAACGATATGTTCAAAAAGGCATACGATGGTTCTGCCTATACGAACTATACCGAAGAGGACTTCCAAATGCTTTACGACCGCATAAACGATAAAGTAGAAGATCCTTCTCGCCCTTGGGTTATCGCGCAACCGAATGGCCAATACAAATATTACGCTAACTTCGATTGGTATAACCACCTGTATAAGCAGACACGTTTGCAACATGAACATAACCTCTCCATCAAAGGTGGAACGGATAAAGTGGATTACTACGTATCCGGTCGTTACTATCACCAAGATGGCGTCTTCAAAGTGGGAGAGGACTTGTATGACAACCTTAGTCTCCGTACGAAAGTGAATGCTAAGATAACCAACTGGCTGCGTTTCTCGAACAATACCAGTTTCTTCTATAGCAAACGTTCTTATCCGGGTACGAGTGACATGGCTAATACGTTAAAGAAATCGTACGTACACGCCTTACCTAATGTACCTGCTACCAACCCTGACGGTACCGCAACGTATATCAACCCTAACTCGAATACGTCTTCTACCGTTATGGACGGACACTCCGCAACCCTGCTCTATAACAAACACAAGAACGAGAATATGGAACGCGAGTTCCGTACGACTCAACGCTTTGAGATTACTCCGATTAAACAGCTCATGATTGCTGCCGAATATACATATACCTTCCGTTATCGTGAGTATCATAACCGCCAAACGAATGTGCCCTATTCGCAGCAGGTGGGTGTAACCGAATGGCTGACCACCGGTAGCCAAGCCGATTATTATCAAGAGCAGCACTATCGCGTCAATGACCATAACGTCAATGTCTATGCAACCTACGAGGATACCTTCAAGGATGCCCACCACTTGACCATCATGGTTGGCGGACAATACGAGACGTGGCGAAACGATAACATGAAGATGCGTAAACAGGACCTCGCTTCCGAAGATCTAAATGCCTTTAACTTAGCCTCCGGCGAAGTGACGGTTTCCAGTGGAAGTATCGCTGACTGGTCCACCCTCGGTTTCTTCGGCCGTATCAACTATGACTATAAAGGTCGATATCTGTTCGAATTCTCCGCTCGCGGTGACGCTTCGTCCCGCTTCGCTAAAGAAAACCGCTGGGGTTTCTTCCCTTCCGGTAGTGTAGGATGGCGTATGAGCGAGGAGAATTGGTGGGAACCCGTCTCTTCTGTCTGGACCAACAGTAAACTGCGTGTGTCCGTCGGTTCGTTAGGTAACCAGAACATCTCCGACTACTATACCTATATAGAGACCATGAACCTCAACCAATCGCTGGACAAGTATTCGTTCGGTGACGGGTTCGCTTATTACTCTCGCGAAGATGATCCTAAAGCGAAAGACCTTACTTGGGAGACCGCCACGACCTACGATGTAGGTTGGGACCTCGGGTTCTTCCGTAATCGACTCAACCTCACCGGTGACTGGTATATCCGTGACACTAAGAACATGCTCGTGGATGGTATGCCCTTGCCCGCTGTCTATGGTGCAGGTGTTCCTAAATCCAATATCTCCGATATGCGCACAATGGGTTGGGAATTAGCCATCGGATGGAACGACCAAGTCAAAGTCTGCGGCAAACCCTTTGAGTATAGCGTAAGCTTCGGTATAGGCGACTATACCTCCAAAGTAACACGCTTCAATAACCCCAATAAGATTTTGGATACCGACCTTGCTGACGGTACCGATATCTTCTACGAGGGACAAACCCTCGGCGAGATCTGGGGTTATACTACCGACGGACTCTTCGCTTCGGACGAGGAAGCCGCTGCATACGGTGCTCGCTATAACACTTCTGCCATCGGACAACGCTGCTCCGAAGGTGTGGGTAACTCAGACATGTGTCGCTGGCGCGCCGGTGATGTACGTTACGTTGATTTAGACCATAACGACACCATCAGTATGGGTGCCGGTACCCTCGCCGATCACGGAGACTTGAAGGTGATTGGTAACGCCCTGCCGCGTTTCAGCTATAACTTCAAGTTCGGTATGAACTGGTATGGCGTTGACCTCAGTCTGTTCTTCCAAGGTATAGGTCATCAAGACTGGTACCCGGGTAATGAGTCTCTCGCCTTCTGGGGTCCTTATGGTCGTCCTTATTGCTCGTTTATCCCGTCGAACTTCATGGACAATGTATGGAGCGAGGATAACCCGAACGCCTACTTCCCCCGTCCTCGTGGATATATAGCCTACGCAAAGAACGGTCCTTTGGGTTCTGTCAATGACCGCTACCTGCAAAACGTAGCTTACTTCCGCTTGAAGAACTTGACGCTGGGTTATACACCTCCTATCCCACAAAACAAGGTTGTACAAAGTCTGCGTATTTACTTCTCGGGTGAGAACCTATTCTATTTCTCGCCGCTGAAGAAGCATTCGAAATATGTCGATCCCGAACAGGCTACTTCCTCCAATACGGCAAGTCCTAATACGGGTGTGGCCTATAACTTCTCAAAAACCTTCTCCATAGGTTTGGATATAACATTCTAATAAAAAGGAGGATACCATTATGAAAAAAATATATTTATTGATTGCCACAACGGCCTTATGCTTGGTTAATCTGTCCTCATGCAAGGATTTGGATAAGTATCCAAAAGATTCCGTTAACTCCGAAATCTATTTTACCTCTGCTGAACAATTGGAACAATATTCTAACCAGTTCTATACGCTATTCCCTTCGGCAGCAGACCTCTATGGTGAAATCAGTGACGAAATAACGGCTTCTACCTTACCTGATGAGATGATGGGATCCCGTGTTGTACCCGTGGATGCCTCCGGTACACAATGGGACTGGACGATGCTCCGCCACATCAATTATCTGCTCGAGCATGCGAACCAATGTCTTGATGAGAGTGCAAGGAAACAATATTCCGGCTTGGCGTATTTCTTCCGTGCATACTTCTATTTTAATAAAGTACGTTATTATGGCGATGTACCCTTGATTCGTCACACCTTAGGTTCCAACGATAAGATTCTCTATTCCGCACGCACTTCCCGTACGACCGTGATGGATAGCGTGCTTTACGATCTCAATCAAGCCATCGAGATGTTACCCAAACAGAATGGTAGTACCTACCGTGTTAATGCTTATACCGCTATGGCACTTAAGTCTCGTGTCTGCCTGTTTGAGGGAACGTTCCGCAAATACCATGGCGGAGACAACTATAAAGAGATTCTTAAACAAGGTGCTGACGCGGCTCGCCAGCTGATGAACTCCGGTGCTTATTCCCTCTTTACCCAGGAAGGGCCGCACTACGGAGCCTATCGTAACCTCTTCTGCCAAGGCAAATACGGAGGCAACTGCGAAGTTATCTTGGCTCGTTACTACGGAGCCGAAGTGAAACTGACCCATAATGCGAATGGTTATACCACGTCTTCCACGACCGGTAAACCCGGTTTTACGAAGCGTTTTGTCAACCAATTCCTTATGGCAGACGGCTCCCGTTTTACAGACCAAGAGAATTATGACAAGATTCAGATGGGTAAGGAAATGACCAATCGCGATCCCCGTATGGAACAAATCGTTTTGCGTCCGACCCATTATTATCGTGTGGGCGAGAACGAAGTGGATAGGTATAGCGTGAAGACTTCCGCTACCGGATACCAACTCATCAAATATGTGATGGAGAAGGGTAAGGATACTTACAACCAATCGGATTGCGATGTGCCCCTCTTCCGTTATGCCGAGGTGTTGCTCAACTATGCCGAGTGCTTAGCCGAAGCAGGCGAACTGACACAGGACGACATCAACTTGTCTATTAAACTCCTCCGCGAGCGTGCTAAAATGCCTAACCTTAACATGGCGGATGCGAACAATAAACCCTGCCCGTATATGGAAAGCCTCTATCCTAACGTGGAGAAAGGCGGTAATAAGGGTGTCATTTTAGAGATTCGTCGTGAACGCGATATCGAACTTGTGCAAGAAGGCTTCCGCTATTGGGATCTCATGCGCTGGAAAGAGGGACAGGCACTGACCAAACCTCTAACCGGTATGAGCTTTGGCGGCGTATCTAAAAGCAAATCGGATAAGAGCGGATGTGTCAACACCAAGAACGAGAATCCAAGCGCCTTCGATGTTTGTGTCTGGAGTACTCCTGATCCGAATGATAAACCCTTCTCGTTTGGCGTTACCTACCTCGAACTGAATAAAGACGTATGGCTGACCAACGGCATAGACGGAGGAAATATCCTTTGCCATGGTACGGACGTACGCACCTTTAACGAAGACCGTGACTACCTCTATCCTATTCCTACCCAAGAAATCATCCTATCCAACGGAGCGCTAAAGCAAAATCCGGGATGGTGATTAGTTTAGAGTTTAGAGTGTAGAGTAGTTTTATAAGTATAAAAGTTTAAAGTTTAACAATTAACATTTAACAGTTATGAAAAAATTTTTCTTAAGCGCGCTAATGGCAGCAGCTGTTCTTAGCGCAAGTGCAAATGTCTTTTATTGCGACCCTGCTTCTAATAAAGATGATGCACAAGGCACAAGTTGGGATGATGCAGTCTCCGTCTATATGATGAGAGAAGCATTGTCGAGTTTGGTTGGTGCTGGTGATACCATCTTTATCAAAGGTGGAAACATCAATCTCGAATCAGGTAATGAGGCATGGGTTATCACCGGTGGCATTACTATTATCGGTGGTTTCGATCCTTCGGCCACAGGTTATTCAACCTCTCTCCCTGTTTATCCTTCTGCTACGCCTACCGTCTTCAATGGTGATGCTAACAAAGATGGCGTTCCTTCTGTCGGTGACTCGCCCATGCTGATTCGCGTGGATCTGTCAGGAGCTAACAACGATGTGGTTACTTTGCAAGGTCTCGATCTAATCAATACGTACAATACCGAAACCGGTGGCTCGGAAGACTTTGATTCCTATTTAGACCAAGCCGCTGCCCTGCGCACTATCTGCGGTACGGTAATTGTAAAGAATTGCCATATCTATGGCCATATCACTCCTAACTGCAAAGGCTCTCAAGCTATTACGGTTGTAGGTTCTAAGTTCCATGCGATTGATTGCGAAGTACATGACGGTATCGCTTCGAGCCGTGGCGGACTGCTCCGCGCACGTAGCTATTTCATTAATAGGGACAAAGAAAATTATCAATTACCTGAAGTCGTTCTCGAACGCTGCTGCTTCTATAACGGTAGCGCCCTTGGTTTGGATCCGAACGATCCTACCAAGAGCTTAGAGGCTCGTATTGCAGCCAAAGAAGAAACTCTTGCCAGCGGTACTTACGGTGGCGGTTTGCAGATTTCTTCGGGCCCCTTATATATGATTAACACCTCCGTGCTGAATAATATCAACTATTCCAATGGCGCAGGTATCTCCGGTAATGTGGCAGGTTTCTATATTATCTCCTCTACCATCGGCAATAACGAAGGAATACGTGATGACCATGATATCGCTGCTTCTCCAAAGAACTGCTGCTACGGTTCCAGCTTACGTATGGAGGCTAAAGGTACCGTCAAGATTGCTAACTCTTTTGTAACCGATCCTAAAGATAATTCGAAAAAACAATATGCTCCTATCTACCAAGATGGTAACGAGGAAAAGATGATGAGCGAGTGCTTTACCTCAGGAGGTTATAATGTGTTAGGTACCGTTTGCTACTATCCGGATGCTGCTGCTGATCCCAAAAACACGTGGAAAGTAACCGATCTATATTCCGTTTATAATGCCGGTACACTCGATTCTGTACAAACCTTCCAAAAATATTTTGGTACGTTTGATAACTTCAAAGATAATGGTGGTTGCAGCAAGACTCTTCTCCCGCTTGCAATGCAAGACGGTGCTGCTGTAGCTGACTTGCAAGAACTGGCTAACACTTGGTTCCCTGAGTGGGCTAAAGTTGATGCTTCTTTGGATCAACGCGGATACAAACGTGACGCTGCAAAGACTTGCGTTGGTGCTGCGGCTATTGAAGCAACGCCCGGATCGGCTTTGAATCGCGTAAATGCTGTTCGTAAATCCAATATCAAATACAATGTTTTAGGTCAACCCGTCAACGATTCGTATAAAGGAATCGTTATCCTTAACGGCCAAACATATCTGCAATAATCATTATGAAAAAATTGCTTATCAGTGCGATAGCTATATTCTTCTCCCTCTCCCTCTGGGCGGAGGGAGAAGTTGTAGAAACTTTCGCTAATATCAATCAACCTTCGGCTACTTCTGCCTACACTCCTACCATCAGCAGTTTTGATAACCACTTGCCTCTGATTTATCGTAATGCCCGTTGCGGTACATCCGATACGATAGGAACAACACAAGGCATTTGGTTGTGCCGCGTCGTGGGTTCGGCAACGAAATATAATTCGTATGTGGAACTTGGACAAGACGAGAATACAACCGAAGGGAGAAAAGAAATAAAATTCGAAGGCGGCGTAAAAGGTATCTCTTTCGCCTACCGTCAATTCGGTTACGACCCCAAGAAAGGGGACGACAATGCCCGCTTTATTTTAGCCGTTAAAATCAATGGGACACCCGTTGACTCGGTTCAGTTTGATCCGATACCAACGTACGTTTCCGGTGTCTTTACCAAAACCTTAGACGTTAAAGTGCCCGCAAAAATAACCATTGCCAATGTCTCTTATCCTAAGGACAACCCCTCCACTCATACGTATGGCCGTATGGTCGTAGGACCGATCACGATTACCCCATATCTACTCTACACAAAGAAAAATGTACAAGTAGCGACCGGAAGTCAATATACCAACGAGACACTTATCGATAATCGCAATAATCAAAACCCTATCCAATATTCATCTTCCAATCCGGATGTCGCCACCATCGATGCTAATGGCTTAGTAACAACAATCAAAGAAGGTACCACCACCATCAGTGCCTCTTGGGACGGCATCACCACTACCTATGCCCTCACCGTGGATGGTCCCGCCAAACAGGGCCTTCATCGCGTAGGAACGTATAACATCCGCACTTCGGGTGCCAGCGCAGATACCGGCGATAAAGCTTGGTCGGCTCGCCGCGATGCTGTCGTTACGATGATTCGCGATACCATGGCTTTTGACGTAGTTTCCCTCCAGGAAGTTTCTACAACCCAACATAATTACTTAAAAGAAAAACTGAGTTCTACCTATACTGTCCTCTATAGCGGAACAGCCGGCGGTGCCGAGTTACTCTACCGTACCGAGAAATATGAATGCTTGGATAACGGTACTTTCTGGCTCGCTCCCGATCCTTCCAAGAAACCGTCCAAACCTTCTTGGGATGCCGAATATGTACGTATGACCGTTTGGGCTAAACTCAAAGATAAACAAACCGGCGAGATTTTCGTGTTCGGCGCTACTCACTTGGACCTCAATCCTGTCTCTATCAGGGAAGGCGCTCGCGTGAATACCGAACAACTGCGTCAGATAGCCGGAGACTATCCTTGCGTGGTAACCGGAGATATGAACTGCGAACCGATCGACCACGACCCGCATGCTAATTTTGGTATGTATTTTGCCAATGCACGACAGATTTGTAAAGTAGCTCCTCGCGGCTCATACAACACGTTCTCATCCGGAATGAACCCCATCGGCGCAAGCAAACTCATCGACTTTGTCTATGTACACAACATAGAAGTGGAAGACTACTATACCTCGGCTTCTACTCTTGGCCGTTCACTCCTGCCCTCGGATCACCTGCCTACCGTATGCGCGGTCACTCTCCTGCCTCTTGACAGAGAAAAGACACACTACGTTTCCTCTTTAGACGAATTGAGACAAGTGGCCAAAACCGTTCAACCTAACGATACCATTATCGTTGAAGGCGATTATGACTTCGGATTAGAACCCCTCAAAATAGCCAATACGTGCGTCATTATAGGAAACAACTGCACCATCACCGGAAAAACGAATCTGTTCCAATTAGCCGATTTTATTACCCTCGATATAAGCAACATCCATTTTAAAAACGTTACTCTCTCAGCCAATACACCTGACGGAGGAGTCCTCGCCGGTAGCGGCTTATATCTCCACGTATCCGACTGCATTATCGAAGATTGCACGACCGAAGCCCAAGGACTTGTCTGCAATAACCGTGCAGACCTTACCCTCGACCATTGCATATTCAGACATAATATGGCGGACAAAATGGTGGGTTGCGTGTATATGACGAATGACAAAGACTTGGTAGTCAAGAATTGTTTATTCCAAGATAACCAAGCCGCTAAAGGCGCCGCTATCTATGCCACTACTACCGGCAAGATATATATATATGGATCTTCCTTTATCGGTAATGTCAATAAAATGCAAGGCTCCGTTGCTGTCGTGGCTCCGACTTCTTTAGCGGATGTACGGGTAGTGAATAGCACCTTCGCTAACAATAAGATTGATGTCAAAGCCTCCCTGGCCAATAAAACGACCGGAGGCTCTGCCATCTTCTTACAAGGCGGGTCAACATCCCAACTCACCCTTATGCAAACGACCGTGGTCGGGAACTATACCTCTTGCCTTAGAAGCGGAGTCTCTGCCTCTGACTTCGTGGGCGGCGCCATCTATGTGATGTCCGGAAACATCTCCTTAACCAACAATATCATTGCAGGAAACTATTCCTCTTGCCCTCGCCGCGGGGATATATCCATGGTTGATTCCACTGCGGTCAAGACGGGACACAATAACATCTTCTCTTGTCAGTCCAACATGAATTATCGCAAAGGGCTCACCGATGTAGCTATGGAGGACTGGACATCAGCTTGTAACGAACTCGTATCCTTCTTGGGAGGTACAGCCTCAACGACCTATCAACCTGCCCTCATGGCATTTGGTCCGAATAAGGATGTTATCTCTATCGCTCCGCTAACAACGACCTATGCGTCCAAAAATGTCCAAAACATTGCGGAGAATATGCTCAAAGCCACCTACGCAGGTTCGGATATTATGAACGAAGGTGGACTGACAGGTACTCTTGAACTCGATCAAGTGGGCGCTTATCGCGCACCCTTCGATCCGCAGGCTTTGGTCAACAAGTCAGTTCCCGGCGCCATCGAATATGGCACCAAAGGAGAACCTGTCGTAGGCTTGAAAGAGATTCCTTTTGCTAAAAAATTAGACTATTCCCAACCTGTTAAAACATTACACAACGGACGGATAGTAATCAATATCAATGGTGCTCATTATAACCTATTGGGCCAACAAGAATAATTATGCTCGAATTTTTTAAAAAATCACCGGCTTCGGCTCCCTTTCAGGGAACCCCTGAACAAATAGACAAACGCTATAAGCGAATGGCTTATTCTTCGTTTATTGCGGCTACGTTGGGGTACTCGCTTTATTACGTGTGCCGTACAACAATCAATGTCGTTAAACAACCCATCATTGATGGCGGTATCTTAGACGCTACCCAATTGGGTGTTATCTCCTCCGCCTTGCTTTTTGCGTATGCCGGAGGTAAGTTTATTAGTGGTTTCCTCGGTGACCATAGTAATATCAAACGTTTTATGGCGACGGGCATCCTCGTATCCACCATCGCTAACATAGTCGTTGGGTTCTTAGGCTTCCTCACTGCTCAACAAACCGCCATCTCGTTAGGCGCTTTCTATGCCGTCTTTGCTATCTTTTGGGGTATTAACGGTTTAGGACAATCCATGGGAGCACCTCCCTGCGTGATTGCTTTAAGCCGATGGTTCCCCCTCTCGCGTAGAGGTACGTTCTACGGTTTTTGGTCGGCGAGCCATAACCTCGGAGAGTTTTTCTCCTTCCTTTTGGTAAGTTGCCTCGTTGCTGCTTTTGGATGGCAATTCGGGTTTATTGGAGCCGCTATCGCCGGTACGATAGGTTTTCTCATCATCCTCTTTATGCTGCACGACTCGCCGGAGAGTAAAGGTCTCCCTCCTGTGGAAGTCTATGCGCATGAAAAAGCCGAAGTCAAACCCGAAGATAAGAATATAGGAAAAGCCCAAATTATTGCCATCAAGAACCCTTACGTTTGGGTGCTTGCTTTGGCTTCTGCGTTTATGTACGTAAGTCGTTACGCCATCAACGGTTGGGGCGTGCTCTTTTTACAAGAGACCAAAGGCTTTGAACTTGTTCGAGCGGCTCAGATTGTATCTATCAATGCCCTGCTCGGAATTATCGGCACCGTCTTCTCGGGTTGGGTGTCTGATAAATTCTTTAAAGGGAACAGATACATCCTCGCCGTTTCGGCAGGACTGATGGAGGTAACAGCTCTTATCCTCTTTGCTTTTGGTGGTAATCAACTATGGGTTAATATCTTGGCAATGGTCATCTTCGGTATCGCTATTGGCGTACTCATCTGCTTCGTAGGAGGGCTGATGGCGGTGGATATCGTTCCTCGTGAAGCGTCCGGCGCAGCCCTTGGCATAGTCGGATTAGCTTCCTACGCAGCCGCCGGACTACAGGATATCGTCAGTGGTGTACTGCTTGATGGAAACAAAGTGGGGGATACCTATAATTTCACCCCCGCACTGTGGTTCTGGATTGGAGCCGCTTCCTTATCCATTCTTTTAGTATGTATTGTTTGGTATAAAGCCAACCAAAATAAAAAACAACAACAATCATAAATCACAAATCATATATGAAAAAAAATCTTTTAGCGTTAGCGGTCTTATTGCTTCTCTTCGCCTCTTGCACCAAAGAGACCTATACGATTATGTCCTTTAACATCCGCGACGCGCACAAGGATGATGGTACGAACTCGTGGATATACCGTCGTGAAGCGTGCGTTGATTTCCTTGATAGTATCCGCCCCGATGTGTTTGGTATGCAAGAAGTGGTTGCTGAGTCTGACTCGTTCGTTCAAGCGAACCTCCCCCTCTATGACCATGTCGTTCAAGGTCGCCATCCGGGATTGTGGTCTGACGAGAGTTGCCCGCTCTATTGGCGTACGGATAAGTTCGACCTCGTTCAGTCACGCACGTTTTGGCTTAGCGAAACACCCGACACCCTCTCCGTTGGTTGGGACGCTAAATACGAACGTATTGCTACTTATATCATGCTTCAATCGAAGGCCACCAACAAACGTCTCATCGTCTTCAATACCCACCTTGACCATAAAGGTGCTGTGGCTCGACAAGAGTCCTTGCGCCTCATTGCTGACACCTTAAAGGCTCTCAGCGGGGATACGATGGCACTCTTCGTCATGGGCGATATGAATGTCGAACCCGAGGACCCTGCCTTAATTCCGATGTACGAGTATATGCATTGGTCACAAGCAGAGGCTAAGGTAACAACCGACATGAGGACTTTTACCGGCTTTAGACACCGTCCCGATAAGGAGAAGATTATCGACTTTATCTTCTATCGTAACGCAACGGCGGAACGTTTTGAGGTCTTCTGCGACACGACCCGTGTCCCCTTCCTCAGCGACCACCGACCTCTCCAAACTACATTTACCGTTAAGTTATAATCAATAATCAATGCGTAATAATCTATCATCACAGATAACCCTTTCGCGAGTCCCTTCCAAGCTCTATCAGACGAAGGATGCTCTCGAACTCGCTCGTCTTACTCGTCGCGAGAAGATAAAAACCACTATTGTTGAGAACGCTACCGAGGGCAGCGCCCTCGTAGCGTCTCTCATCAAAGACCGTGTTCTCAAAGCGGATTCGCCGACTTTCACGGTCGTCCTCTCTACCGGACGTACACTCGTGGATGTTCGACCGATAGTCGAACCGATGCGCTCGCAAGCTACGTTCCTTGACTGGCGTGACGATGGGGTTATCCCGGAGGAAACACCGATCGACCTACTTGTTCTTGGACTCGGTCGTGTGGGTGAGGTAGGCGGACAAGGTATCCGTACCATGCTCCGTGCCAAAGAGATTGTTCTCGTCGCTTGGGGCGAACACAAAGCCGGTGCCGTTAGGGACACCGTAGAGGGAGAAGTGAGCGATGCTTGTCCTGCCTCTAAGTTGCAATTCCATGACCATGCCCAACTCATCTGCGACTTGAACGCGTCCCAACTGCTGACACGTATCGAATATCCGTGGCTGGTCACTATGTGTGATTGGAACGACCACCTCACGCGTCGCGCCTTGGTGTGGTTGTGCGAGAAAACGGGTAAACCGATTCTCAAACTCACCAATAAAGATTATAACGATAACAGCTTGAGCGAACTCGTTGCGCTTTATGGCTCTGCCTATAACTGTAACATCAAGGTCTTTAACGATATCCAACACACCATCACCGGTTGGCCCGGCGGTAAACCGAATGCGGACGATAGCAATCGCCCCGAACGTGCCAATCCGTATCCAAAGGATATTTTGATTTTCAGTCCGCACCCCGATGACGATGTTATCTCGATGGGTGGTACGTTTGCTCGTCTCATCAAACAGGGACATAATGTGCATGTCGCTTACGAGACCTCCGGCTGTATTGCGGTGGATGATACAAACCTGCAATACTTCCTCGACTTCATGAACGGCTTCAATATCCACAAATCACAATTCACAAATCAAAAATCACAATTCACAATTCACAATTTCTCTCCCCGAGAAATCTTAGATTTGAAAGCACTTCTTCGTCGGGGCGAAGCCACGGCAGCTGACCGCTTCATGGGACTGAAGGAGGACCATATACACTTCCTTAATCTGCCTTTCTATGAGACGGGAACGATCAAGAAGAACGACCTCAGTCAAGCGGATGTGGATATCGTGAAGAACCTCTTGCTCGAACTCAAACCGCAGGAGATGTTTGTGGCGGGAGACTTGGCGGATCCGCACGGAACGCATAAAGTGTGCTTGGACGCAGTCTTAGCGGCTATTGACGAACTCAAAGACTCGCAGGCATGGCTCAAAGACTGCCGTATCTGGATGTATCGAGGTGCGTGGATGGAGTGGGAGGTGGACTTGATTGAGATGGCGGTGCCGATGTCACCGGAGGAGTTGCGGTTCAAACGCAATACGATTCTCAAACACCAGTCGCAGATGGAGTCGGCTCCGTTTATGGGAGATGATGAACGACTCTTCTGGCAACGTGCGGAGGATCGCAACCACGCTACGGCGCAACTCTACGAACGGTTAGGACTGGCCAGCTACGAAGCCATCGAAGCTTTCGTCCAATATCGCTTTTAACCGTGTGCGCCTTCTCTCTATCTTAGGAAAAAGAAAGTAAGCCGCACAACGGCGATTGCCAATAGCCCAAAGAGGATCCCTGTACACCACTTGTAGAACTTAGGTACATAGCGTTCGGGAGGAGGGACTTTGACTTCCGATTGTTGGCGTTCTATATACACCGTGTCCGCTTTCGTGGCCGCACGCTCGCGCCATCTCACGTGCCACCTATCCACATACACCGTGTCGCCGCGCTCACGAATATAAATACTGTCGCGCACATAGACGCTATCTACACGCGACTGCGCTATTGTCTGCCGCACGCTGTCCGTGCATTGTGCATCATGCACCGTACACCGCTGACTTTTGCAAGAGCTCAATAAGAGAGCAAATAATAATAGTCGATAGATTTTCATAATGATTTTTATATGATTTACTTTAAAGTTCGTAAAGAATATAAACTAATTCCTATACCGGTAGTGATAGTCGATGCCGAGCAGGGAACCTGCGAAGGTGAGGGTCTCACCGTAGGCGACGAGGACGGAGGAGTGGATCTCGCCTACAGGCGGAGCATGGAAGGCGAGGAATAGCAGCAGGATTCCTGCTAAGCATAGTCCTGCTGCTATCGTTAATTGGAAGACATTCTTGTGCATTGTTTTTGAGGTTTAGCGGCTTATTCCTCCTCCGGTCCGCCACCGGTACCGGTGTGGTTGAGGTTCCACTTTTCGCACTCAGTCTTCCAGAGGTAGGACGTGAACGACTTGTAGTTGTCACGCACAAGTGCGTAAGCTTCGTAAGCTTCAGCCAAATCCTCCGGGTCTGCCTTGATAGCCTTAACGGCTAAGCGAACGGCTTTGAAGCGCGTTTGGCTCTTGGTCTCGTCGGCAGACAGAGGGTGCTCGGTGTAGTCGCGGCCGTTGCACTGTTTACCGGTCCACATCTGACCTTTGTTGTCGCCTTTGCGACCGAGGTTGATGATGAATTTACTGTGTTGACAAACCTTTCCGGATAATTGCTCGAAAGGTTCCATGACTTTAATTACTTTTGCCATAGTTGTTGTTAGTTTTAGAAGTTAGTTTTTTAGTTGTAGATTTTAATATCTCTCACAGATTCCCCAGATTTCTCAGATTCTTTATTATTTCCTCCTATTTCTTTATTTTTGGATTGTGAGTAAACTCCCATCCTTCAAATAAATCAATAGTAGGGACGGCTTCACTTGCCTTGCTTCGTTCACCCGCCGTGTCTGCTGCGCATCCACCTAATAAAAATTCCACAGATGGTAAAAAGAAGTTCTGTGTAATTTCCTTGCAATAATTTATTATTACGATGTGCTTTGCACAGCGTGGAAGGTGATGTCGGCTTACCGAAGGAGCCTTCCTCTTACTTTTTAGTTTTGTTATTGGATAGGAGAGCTTGCTCGGCTAGACAATAAGAAAATAAAAAGGAATAATAAATTATCAATCTATCCGTGTAATCTGTGGAATCTGTGAGAGATTAAAGTTTACTCCTCTCCTTCGGGATCGGGAGTAATCAAGGTGCCGGTGGCATCGTACTCGTCGTTCCACTTATGCATCGCATACCCGAACGTCGAGCCCGCTTGCGTAGCCTTCGCCGCGGCTTTTAACTTCGCCTTCTCGGCATCCGTCATCGCAGCGATACGTGCGCGGATGGCCGTGACAACGGCTTTGAAACGTGCCTTAGCGGCTTTCTGGTCTTCCGATGGCTCACCCTTGAAAGGGAAACACATCTTACCGGTACTGACCGAACCGTTGAACGAGTTCGTTCGGAAGTACATCTTCGAGTGGGTACATACTTTCCCACTCATGGAGGAAATAATCTCCAATGGTCTGATTTTACTCATTGTGTTGAACAATTTGTGGCAACTTCCGTTGCCTAGTTAATGATTTAGGTTTATTTGGAGTAAGGACAAAGGACAAAGGACAAAAGACAAAAATGTATTGTCTACACAGGACAAGTCGGTAGTATTAAGTCTTTGTTCCTTGTTCCTTGTTCCTTGCTCCATAATACAAATATACAACACAAAACGGTTTTTTGTTGCTCAATAATGATCAATTTTTCAAAAAAAATGCATTTTTTGTCATTTTAATGTCGAAAACATTTGCACAAATCACTAAAAAGTCGTACCTTTGCACTCGAAATCGTGAATTTTGTAACATAGATTCGTGAATTTTGTAACCACAAATCGTGAATTTTGTAATTAAAAAGTATGTTTGTTCGTTCTCAATATCACACCTTGCTCGCAAGGATGAAGGAGCCGCGAGGATATATGCAAGTTATTATGGGACCGCGGCAAGTAGGTAAGTCCACTATGGTAGCTCAAGTTTTAGAAGCTGCTCAGCAACCATTTTTGTCCGTTTCTGCGGAGGGGGCACCTAATCATGATCCTAAATGGATTGGTAGTGTTTGGATGCAAGCAAGACAACTGATGCACCTACACAACTATAACGAAATGATTTTAGCCATAGATGAAATACACAAACTGTCGAATTGGAGTGAGTTCGTTAAAGCCGAGTATGACCGCGATACGCGCGAGTCAATCAAGATCAAAGTTATCTTATTGGGTAGCAGTAGGCTTATGATAATGGATGGCTTAACCGAATCGTTAGCAGGACGATTTGAGGTGATTGAGATGGGGCATTGGGCTTATTTGGAAATGAAAGAGGCGTTTGGATTTAATCTTGAACAATACATATATTACGGAGGCTATCCGGGTGGTGCGCGTTTTGTAAATAACGAATCACGATGGAGACAATATATAAAGGAATCTATTATCGAACCCGCTATCTCCCAAGATGTGCTTCTAACCAAACGCATTTATAAGCCGGCATTATTACGCCAATTGTTTGAATTAGGTTGCATGTATTCCGGTGAATTGTTGTCTAATAATAAGATTATGGGAATGTTGCAAGATGCCGGTAACTCGGATACTATTACCACCTATTTACGCGTGTTAAACGAAAGTAGGATGTTAGGAGGCTTGCGCAAATACGCAGCCGATGAGGCTCGTAAATATATGTCCGTTCCTAAATATCAGGTTTGGAATAATGCCTTTTTATCTGCCCAAAAAGGAAGCAAATTTGCTGATGTCTTTACGAATAGTGAGTTATGGGGGCATTGGGTAGAGTCTGCTATTGGGGCGTGGTTATTGTCCGGAAGTAGAGAATATGAATATGATGTTTTCTATTGGAGAGATAAGAATGAAGAGGTTGATTTTATTGTACAAATGAGCGATATGGTTATTGCTATTGAAGTTAAATCCGGTCGCCGAAAAACAAATAGCGGTATCTACACCTTTGAAAACAAGTTCCATCCTACACATACGATTATTGTGGGAACAGGTGGTATCCCCATTTCAGACCTGCTATCCCACAATATATCCGAATTCTTTGGTTAACATGGGGCGCTTTTTTCCGCAATAATTCGCCTAATTTGCACCTCACTGAGCTCAAAATCGTATGACAACTTGGCATACGCAATCATCGTGGGCACACCTTCACTCAGGTGCAGCCCAAAGCGGGTGCGGATCGTTTCGTTCCGCGCCCGGATGGCTTTACTGGGTTTATTCATTATCGTCGAAAGGATCCGTTACAAGTGAAGATTCAGGTATCGGTTCTAAGAGTAGTTGGGTAGCTTGGTCATAGTAGAAGTCCTGCTGCGCTTTGGCTTCCGTAGCGTCCACAATCTCTATCCATATCTCCTCTTTTTTGTTTACCGCGTGCAGCATCCGCGCCCGCAGGTGCATAAAGGCATTTTTACTACTCATCAACCTTTCCGCCTCTCCGCCTCTCAGCCCTTCCGCCCTCGTCCCCACCAGTATGCACCCCACGGTATCGGCCGCGGTGTTCCCCGGGTGGATGCGGATACCGGTGCGTCCGATGACGCGATCGATGAGGGGGAGTACGTCCCCGAAGCGGGGAGACATCGTGAGTCGCACCGGATAGAATCCGGGGGCGATGCAACCGGGTGCGCCATAGCGGAGCGCTACATTATCCTTAGACGAAGTCGCTCCTTTTGAGGCGGCGGGAGCCGGCTCAAGGGTGTCGCAGAAAGCGACGTTATCGACAAAAAGTCTGCCCGTGACGGCAGTGGGACCTATTTCAGTCCGAAAAAGTTTTAAAAACATAGTTAAGGTTTAAATTTAATTGTTAATTTTGATTTTTTTATCTCTCGCAGAACTCGCAGAAAGCACAGACTAACATCTCTCACAGATTTCACGGATTACGCAGATAATTATCTATTATCTCCTCCTATTTCTTTATTTTTTGTCTGGCCGAATAAATTCTCCCATCCAAATAAATAAACAAATAGTAGGGACGGTCTCACTTGTTTCACTTCGTTCACCCGTCGTGTCTGCGTTCCGCATCCACCTAATAAAAATTCCACAGATGTTGGGGGGGGTAACGCGTTGCCTAATAAATTCATTTCACAGATGGTGAGGGTATTCACAGATGGCGAGGGTATAATCTGCGTTATCTGCGGAATCTGTGAGAGATACATTTAATGTGCATCCTACGTACATCCTACGAAGTGCTACGTTAGATGATATTACTTTGAGTGCTATTTTTTACGGCGAGATGTTCCATATAAAAGTCCGAACAATCTGCGAGAAGTTTTCTGTTTGTCACTCGCCTTGCGGGGCTTGCGCTGGACGATGAACTTCCCTGTCGGGGAGCGGCGGATATAAAACTCGTCACCGATGCTCCCGCGCAGGTCAGCGAAAGGTTCGTTAATACGGATAATCATGACCCACAATATTCGGCGAAATAGCAGTGGATGAGGTAGCCATTGAAGGTGGAAAAATGCTTAATGACTTTCTTCCACTGCTCGGTGTAATGTTTCAAGCGGTTGGGATCGGCTTTGACCTGCTTGGCGAACTGCTGCGCCGATTTGAAGTTGTTTTGCACCCCCGTTTGTTTAGGTGTAGGTTCTTGGAGGCGTTGACGATTTGGGTCGCGATAGCCGATGTACTGTTGGCCGTTGCGAACGAAATAATAGTAGTTGGAGTTTTTGTTTAACTTGCCGTGAAGTTCCTTAAATGGAGTTGGTAATTTGACTTTTGCCATAGTTGTTTTGATTTTTGATTTGTGATTGTTGGTTAATGGTTATTGATTTTTATTTTTTCAGGGTAGGCAGGGTAGGTAGGGTAAGTAAATCCTAAAATATATCCCTGCGCGCGGGAAGGAGTTTTAGAAAATACTTACCCTACCTACCCTGTCGTGTCCCTTGCACTACGTGCATCTAATTTTCTTTGGTTGTCTAAATCTTGATTTACATACACTACATACCCTTGCTTGCCGTTCGATTTGCGGGGTAGGAACCCCAATCTTTGAATTACTCTCCCTAATTGATTCAGTGCCATCGGCTTGGGAATACTACCCCAATCGTGCAGCCGTTGACTGATCTCTGCCGTCGTCAAAAACAACGCTCCGTTATCGCCCGGATTAGCCGGAGTGAAATAGACCGGCAATAGGTCTTCTTCATTCTTCCGCTCCATAAATTGCACATTATTCTGCTCGATCTCTTGTATATCCTCCATATCAAACCAATAATTGAAATGCCTACTAATCAGATACATCGCCTCGCCATAGATCGGACCATACGGATACACTTTCTCGTCTCCGAACAAAAACGGATTATCTATACTCTCCACCTCAAACATCAGCCATCGGCGGTTTCCTGTCATATCCGTCAATATCTGCCTTTCGTTTCCACTTCCGCAGAACGACGCTACGCGTACGCGGCGCTCCTTCGTGTACCCATACGCGGCACGCTCGTTAATATCCGAACTGGTCACTAACGACTTCATCTTATTCAGTCCCCGCTTATCCAACGCATCAATCTCTTCCAAATGAATAAGCCCAAACTCTCCTATCCGCATACGCTCATCTTTATTGAGCTCATCCGAGGTGGACATCTTCGTTTGATAGGCACGCAAGCACGGTGGCAACAGGTGCTCCAGCCACGTGGTCTTGTAGATGCCCTGCTTACCGATGAGCACTAACACCTGCTGATTCACCACCTCGTCATATAACCAACACGCCACCATCGCTACAAACCACTTCTTGAAATACCTTCCCCACATCTCTTGCGGATTAACCCTCAATTCATCATTTAGCCCGTTAGGGCGGTTCAATTCCTCATTCGCAAGTTCTTTCACATGAACTTGCGATGAGAGCCAATCAATCCACGAATGTCCATTATGTTCATCGGGGTTGTACATCTCTTGTTGGTTCAACCAATCGCGCAGCGGATGGATGGCTGGGATAGCTTCGGAGTTCAGCACGAGTCGTATCTCTTTATCCGTCACGTTCACCTGAGTCGTCTGTGCGCAGTCGCACGCGATAGAGTTAATCATGCGCGTGTCAAGGTCTTGCCAAAGATCCACCCCTACTTTTATTTGCAATTTCCGTGACAGCACATCCCAGCGGAAGTCGGTTCCGCCGTTGTAATTCTCCAGAATGTATTGCCGTGCTACATCTAATTTTGAAGCCATAATTCGTCTTTTTGAATTTCGCTGCAAAGGTACGGAAAATTTTTGACATATCACCGCCATTCATGTCGTAAACGGTACTTCGCGACATACACGGCGCAACAATTCAAATAAAAAAGTGTACCTTTGCCCCGTTTTTTAATTTTTAACATTTTAACACTATGACACAGTACACTTTTTTAGAGCAAAAATTGCTTTCTATTCGTTCTCTTGACGAGTTATGTGAACAAATTAGGAAGTATGAACTTACTTCCCAAGATTTAAATGATTTTATCGTTATTTATTCATGGAACAAGAATTATGATCCTACTCTTTCGGCACGAGAGAACAAAGACAACCTTTGTTCCCAATTTCCGTTTTTCTCTCGTAAGCGCGATATGCAACCTCGCACTGTCGAGCGCGTCCTCAAACGCCTCAACCGCCCGCATTAAGTAGTCAGTAGATACTACATATCCTTCCTATTTTTGATTTGTTACGCATTCAAGGTCTGACGATTAACATGAGCTACAATGCCGATACTGAGTTCATAAAGAAGATAGATGGGAACAGAGACGAGAAGAAGCGTAAATGCATCACCGGTGGGGGTGATGACAGCAGCCAAGATAACAATCAGCACCACCGCATGCTTGCGATACTGACGCAAAACGGATGCCTCTAACACGCCCAAAGAAGCTAATATCCACGCTAAAAGAGGTAACTCAAAGAGCACACCCATAATAAGACTCAATGTCAAGAAAGTGCCTATATAGGAGGATAGCGAAATCATATTGACCACCGATTGATTAACTTGATAGTCAATTAAAAACCGATAGGCAAAGGGGAAGATAACGAAGTAATTAAGAGCCACTCCTACAAAAAACAAACCTACCGCAGACAAGCAGATGCCGATTCTCTTAGAAGAGGGCTGCTCTCCTATAGCCGGTTGGATAAAACGATATAATTGCCAAATGATATAAGGTAGGGCAACAATAAATCCCGTCCAAAGCGAAATACTAACATGGGTCAAGAACTGACCTGTTAACTCCGTAGAGATGAGGTGTAGGGGTGTAGGGGAGTAGGGGAGGAGGGGTGTTGATAGACCGCATTTGGCTAATATCCGCCACGTAAGGAAATCGGGGCGAGAGGGAGCTAAGAGAAGAGAAAATAGGGGGTCTTTAAGCAAAAAGGCACCAATCATCATAATGCCCCATGCGGCTACACACCGAATCAACACACCTCTCAGAACATCAAGGTGTGCCCAAAAGGACATGTCTGACGAATCATTCTTTTTCTTCTTTAGTTTCATCGTCTTTCTTTTCCTCGTCCTCTTCTCCGGCTAAACCTTTCTTGTAGGAACGGATGCCTTTTCCCAATCCCTTCATTAGTTTAGGAATTTGTGTTCCGCCAAATAACAAGAGAATAATGAGGGCAATAACGATAATTTCAGTTGTTCCAATCATGACATTTACAATTTGATCATTTACAATTTACCATTTGTGGTGCAAAGGTACGACAATTTTTTGAAATTACCAAATTTTTTGACTTTTTTCTTGCATATATTGAAAAAAATGATTATTTTTGCAATCCCATTAGGGGATATTCGTTTTTGAGTTGTCTTACCTATGCACGAGCACGTATGAAAAACACGGTTAATGATACGCTTTTGAGGCAGCAATTTGAGCAAATATATTCCGAATATAGTGGTAGGGTATATAATTTTGCGATGCAGTTGAGTAAGGGAGATTCTTACTTATCGGAAGAGATTGTACAGATTGTGTTTATTCAATTGTGGGAACATTTTGGTCTTCTGCGAGACCGTGAAAAAGTATTGAGTTACCTCTTTACGACGGCAAAGAACACATTCTTGAATTATTGTGAGCATGAGGCGATTGAGTTCTTGTATGCGGATTATATTTTGACGCATCAAAAGGAAGAGGACAATCACATGGAGGAGCAACAAGATCTGATGTTCACAGATAAGTATATAAAAGAAATCGTTCATCGTATGCCTCCCATGCGCCAACGCGTATTTACGATGAGCCGATTCCAACATAAAACCAATAAACAAATAGCACAACAATTAGGTATTAGTGAAAAAACGGTCGAGGTACATATAACCTTAGCTATAAAAGAGTTGAGGGAGAAACTCAAAATGTAAAACAGTATGGAATTGAAAAAACAAATAGAAGGTTACTTAGATAGTAAGCTATCTGCTTCCGAGAAAATTGCGTTTTTGGAAGAAGTGAGAACCAATGAAGATGTAGATCTGTGGTTCCGTCAAAACATTGAGGATGCACAAGATTCTCTTTCGAGTGAAGTTAAACAACGGTTGTTCGCTAACATCTGTCCGCCGGTTGAGTTGAAACGCCCGAGTCGTTCTCGTACGTTGTGGACAACTCGTAATGCGGTTGCAGCCTGTGTGGTGATGGCGCTTATGGTGGCATCTGCGTTCGGAGGGTATTTCTGGCATCAGGTATCGCCGACGAATGTATCCAATCAGATTGTAAAGATTCAGACGGGCATAGGAGAGCGTAGTCGTGCTATCTTACCCGATGGTACGGAGGTCTCGCTTAATGCGATGACGAGTGTTACCTACGATTGCTCGATGAGCAGTGGCAAACGCCAAGTCAATGTAGAGGGTGAAGCTTATTTCGATGTGGCGAAGGATGCTGAACACCCGTTTGTGATTGATGTCAATCAAATGGAGGTGACCTGTTTGGGTACGGCACTGAACGTGAGGAACTATGCGGACGAGCAGACCTCGTCGGTGGTGTTGGTGGAAGGTAAGGTGCGCGTGACGACCGAGAGCGGAGACTTGACGATGGAGCCGGATAGTAGGGTAGAGTGTGATAAGGAATCGTTGCAGTTGTCTAAAACGAAAGTGTTGGCAAGCAATTACACTTGTTGGTTAAAAGGCGAGACGCGTTATAACAATCAGTCGTTAGAGAACATCGCACGTGAGCTCGCGCGTAATTACCATATTAATATAATCATCACTAGTGATGAGTTGAAAGCGCAACACTTCACCGGTTATTTAGGATCGTGTTCATTAAGAAACGTTCTAGATATTTTAACGATAACATCTGATATGGCTTACCATATTGATGGAGATTCGGTGTATATCTATGCACGTAATACAAAAAATTAACCATTAATAAATCTAATTAAATCTATTTTATGAAAAACATTCTTCTTCTGTTGACGACGCTGTTTGCGTCGATTACCATGAGTGCTACTGTTCACAAAGTAAAAGCCTCTGATGGTGCAGACGTTCTCAAATCGACTATCGCCGAGGCTGCGACAGGTGACACCGTCTTAGTTCAAGAAGGTACGTTCACCGGTAACTTCACGATGAAAGATGGTGTGCAGGTTTCCGGTGGTTGGGACGCTAATTTCGAGACCCAAACGGAGTATGGAACGACTCTGGATGCAAATGCTAATGGTCGTGTGCTTAATCAACCTGCTGCGTTCTCAACGCTGACGGTTTGGTCTAACTTCACCATTCAAAACGGTAAGATTACCACGAAGCAGCCCGACGAAGGTGCTGCGGGTGTGTTCTTGAACAAAAAAGGTCGTGTCCAAGACTGCTTGATTCAAAACAATGTGGTTGACGTAGCTTCCGGCAATGCGATGGGTGGTGGCGTAAGCTGCAATAGCGGTAACGCTGACCCCGATACGGTGGCTTACAACTGCATAATCAAGAACAACACGGCTACCCACGGTGGTGGTGTACGTGTGAATGGTAAGGGTGTCGTGGTTTATAACTGCATTATTAAGGACAACCAAACGACCAACAATGCTGCCGGTGGTGTACATTTGCACAATGGTAGTAAACTTATCAACTGCATTGTTCGCAATAACAAAGCTAACGGTGATACGGGTGGTGTACGTCTTACAGGTGGTAATGTGTCGGATATTATCAACTGCTTAATTGCCGGTAATGAGGCTACTGCTACTGTTGGTGGTATTTGCATAGAAGGTAATTTACCTAATATCATCAACAACACTATTGTAGGTAATAAGCAAGATAAATCCGGAGCAACGGCATCGTTGTCAGGCGTAAAAGTGAAAAACGATGCTAGCGCTAATGGAACTCTCTTTGTTAACAATATCGTTTGGGGAAACATCACGGGTGATACAATTGCTCCTCAAGGTGTATATTACATCTCTCGCTATGACAAGACTGCGGGTCAACGTAGTTACAATGCTATTCAAGGTCAGTTAGGTGATGACGGAGCAACTACTTGTATTAAGTTGACCAATGCCGATCCCGGTTTTGTAGATGCAGCAAATGGTGATTACAGATTGAAGGAAACATCTAAATTGGTGAACTCCGGTAACAAAACGCACAATACCTTACCTACCGACCTTGATGGCAAGCAACGTGTTCGCGGCGGTAAAATTGATTTAGGTTGCTATGAGTTCCAAAGTGCAGAATCTCGCGATACGTACGTAAAAGTAGGTGATAACTTGCAAGATAGCATTAACCTCACTGTAGCAGGTTATACCGTTTATGTTCAAGCCGGAACCTTCATCGGTAACTTCACGATGAAAGATGGCGTGCAAGTTTCTGGTGGTTGGGACGCTAATTTCGAGACCAAAACGGAGTATGGTACGATCCTGGATGCTCAAAGCAATGGTCGTGTACTTAATCAACCGGATGCGTTCTCCGTACCGACAGTTTGGTCTAACTTCACCATCCAGAATGGTAAGTTGACAGCACAACCGGCTGATAAAGGCGGTGCCGGCGTGTGGTTAAATAAGAATGGACAAGTAAAGCATTGTTTGATACAGAATAACACCTTTACACATGATGGAACTTGTATGGGTGGTGGTGTTGGTAATGATGTCGTTAATGCTAATACGGATGTATTGGTAGATGATTGTATCATTCGCAATAACTGTGCTACCCATGGCGGTGGTGTTCGCCTTCGCGGTACTATTCAAAATTCCATAATTGAGAACAATAATACCAAAGACGTGAAAGCCGGTCCTGCCGGTGGTGCTCACTTGCAAGGCGGTCGTATGGTAAATTGTATAGTTCGCAATAACACCAGCGGTGGTGATACGGGCGGTGTACGTTTGTATGATAAATGCCAATTGATTGGTAGTTTGATAGCCAATAATACGGCTACCAATACTGTAGGAGGCGTTGGCATTGAGAGTGCAAATTCGGATGTGATAGGTAATACCATTGTTTGCAATGAGGAATTAAAAGACCAAGAAACGGTTAGTAAGTGTGGTTTGAGTTGCGGTGCAACGGATGCTGATAATGGCTGCTTGAGTAATAATGTTATTTGGGGAAACAAACATCGTGGTGTTGTACAAGATGCGCAAATCTACTATGTATCTCACTACAATAACCGCGATTACAATGCTGTGAATAAGCAGACTACGAACAAGGCACATAGTATTGCTCTTAATCCCGACAATATGGCGGTAGATGGTCCGCATTTTGCTGATCCTGAGAATGGAGACTTTACAATCCTTTCTACCTCTGTGTTAGTTGAAGGCGGAGACAACACCCTTGCTACGGCAAGTAAAGATCTGGCAGGTAATAACCGTATCATCAATGGTCACGTAGATTATGGTTGCTACGAATATACCGGTGCGGCTACCTTGCTGAACGAAAAGGAAGAGAGTGAGTTCGATGAAGGTGAAACGGATGTGGTTATGCGTCGCTCCTTCGTGGCAGACGGTTCCTACTACACCTTGGCTCTGCCGTTTGCAATGAGTAAAGAGCAGATAGCAACCGTCTTTGGCGCTTGCCAAATATCGGAATTGGAGAGCAGTATCCTCAAGAGCGAGACCGCAGAGAATATCGAGCTACGTCTTAACTTTAAGAATGTACAAACGATAGAGGCAAATAAACCTTACCTCTTCTTGCCGCAAGCGAATGTTACTAATCCTGTTTTTGAGGCTGTTACACTGAGCAAAACCGCCAACGATGTTGAAACGGATTATGCGGACATGAAGAGTATCCTCACGCCTACCACCTTTGAAGGTTTGAGTGATGGAGCATTCTTCTTAGGTATCGATAATATCCTTCACCCGTTAGATACAGAAAAAAGTACCGTAAATGCTTACCGCGCTTACTTTGAACTGCATAGCCTTGAGGCTATTGGTGGTCCCAAAGCCGTTTGTGCTCGTGTAAGTATCAATGGCGCTCCGACGGAACTTGGACAATGGAACAAGGACAAAGGACAAAGGACAATCAAGGTGCTGCGCGATGGACAACTGATGATTATCCGTGACAACAAAACTTATAACGCACAAGGAAACCTTGTTGAATGATGAATTGAACCGCTTCGCTGAATGATGTAATGATAAATTATAAACTTAGAATAAACAAAACAGTTATGAAAAAGACTTATAATCAACCAACAACACAAGAAACGTTAACTCTGTCTTCTGAGATTATGCAAACTTACGGCATTAGTGCTCCCGTTCGTTTGGTTTTAGAACCCCTTCCAGGAGATGAAGTTCGTTAATCTTTAATATTCATTAACAACAAAAAACACAAACAACATGAAAAAACTATTCGTATGTGTGGCTACCCTATTGGTAGCGTGTAGCTTAAGTGCTACTGTTTACAAAGTAAAAGCCTCTGATGGTGCAGAAGTTCTCAAAACGACTATCGCTGAGGCTGCGGCAGGTGACACCGTCTTAGTTCAAGAAGGTACGTTCACCGGTAATTTCACTATGAAAGACGGCGTTCAAGTCATTGGCGGCTGGAACGGCTTGTTCACTTCCCAAAAAGACTATGCTACGATCCTAGATGCCAATGCCGATGGTCGTGTGCTCAACCAAACTGCAGCTTTCACTACGCTGACCGTTTGGAGTAACTTCACTATCCAGAATGGTAAACTGACGGAAGCCCTCTCTGACCAAGGTGCTGCCGGTGTGTTCTTGAACAAGAACGGTCGTGTACAAGACTGTTTGATTCAAAACAACATCGTTGACGTGGCTACCGGCAATGCAATGGGTGGTGGCGTAAGCTGCAATAGCGGTAATGCAGACCCCGATACGGTGGCTTACAACTGCGTCATCAAGAACAACTCCGCAACCCACGGTGGTGGTGTACGCGTGAACGGTAAAGGTGTGGTTATTTACAAATGCGTGATCGAGGGCAACCAAACGACCAACAATGCTGCCGGTGGTGTACATTTGCACAATGGTAGTCATCTAATTAACTGTATTGTTCGCAATAACAAAGCCAATGGTGATACCGGTGGCATTCGTTTGACGGGTGGTAATGTTTCTTCGATAATTAACTGCTTAATTGTTGGCAATGAGGCTACCAGTCAAGTGGGTGGTATTGGTATGGAAGGTAACTTGGCGAATGTTATCAACTGTACGATTGTCGGTAATAAACAAAACAAAGCCGGTGCAACAGCTTCTCTTTCCGGTGTGAAAGTAAATAAAGATAAGGATCCTAATGGAACTTTATTTGTGAATAATATTATTTGGGGAAACATCACGGGTGATACAATTGCTCCTCAAGGTGTATATTACATTTCTCGTTATGACAAGAGCAAAGGTCAACGTAGTTACAATGCTATTATTGGTCAAAAAGGTGATGATGATGCAACGGGAACGACCAGTTTGGTTTTGACCGAAGAAAACCCCGGTTTCGCAGATCCTGAGAATGGTGATTTCACCCTCGTTGACGGAAGCAAACTGATTGACTTTGGTTCCGATGCTGCTAACAGTCTTCCGATTGACCTCGCCGGTAATCTTCGTATCCAAGGTAAAGCTATTGACCTCGGTTGCTATGAGGCAGCCAGCAAGTATGTGCTTGTAGGTCAAGACTTGCAAAAAGCTCTCGATATCACGGCTAAGGGTGATACGCTGCTTGTACAAGCAGGTACGTTCGTTGGAAACTTCATCATGCGTAATGGCGTGAACGTAAGTGGTGGTTGGAATGAAGACTTCACAGAGCAAACTCCTTACGGAACCATCCTCGATGGTGACGCTAAGGGTCGCGTATTGACACAAAATGATGACTTTGACGTTCTCACCGTTTGGGACAACGTAACGATCCAAAATGGTAAGGTAGAAGGTAATGGTGGCGGTGTATATATGTTGTGGAAATCGCTCCTTAAAAATTGTCTTATTCAAAACAACGTAGCTACCGGTGAAGGTGGTGGTGTAAAACACAATAAAGATGATCATTCTTCCGATGTAGTTCTTGAGAATTGTGTCATCACCGGTAATACCGCTAAACAAGGTGGTGGATTATGGATTCGTTCTACCGCTCTCAACTGCGTCATTGATAATAACCAAACGACAACCGGTCCTGGCGGTGGTGTTGTGCTGAGTTGGGCTCGTCTGTATAACTGCCAAGTAACGAACAATATTGCCGGTGAGGATGCCGGTGGTGTTCGCATGTATGGTGGTGGTTGTATTATGGTTAACTGCCTTGTTGCAAAGAACTACGCTAAAGGTCATGACGACTACAAAGGTAAAGTAGGTGGTGTATGCATTGAGAAGAACCTCGGTGCGGTTATTAACTGCACAATCGTGGACAACGACCAACTTCTGGATACAACGGATAAGGAATACTGCGGTGTACGCGTAGATGCTAACTCCGGTGACGACGATAAGATTTTCTCGAACAACATTATCTATGGCAACAAAGCCGGAGGTGTAGTGCAAGACCAACAAATCAGTTACAACATCTGCAAATATAAATATTCGTCCAATAACGCCATCTATGGCGCTGTAACAGGCGACTATAAGAGCGCTTATATCAACCTCAAAGAGGTGGATCCGAAGTTTAATGAAGACTATACGCTTAGTGCGGCTTCTGAGCTTATCAATGCGGGTGCTGATGTGACAGGTTCCGGCTTCTACCAAGCAAAAGACCTCGCAGGTAACGATCGTATCCAAGGTCTCGTTATTGACCTCGGTGCATACGAGGCAGAGGTTATTAAACTGACCGTTGCTGCATACGAGAATGCCGGTGCTAAGATGGACGCTGACACCCTCGAAGCGGGCGACTATTACGTAGCTAAAGGCAAAGAAGTATTCTTCTCCGTAACAGCTGCCGAGGGCTATTATATTGAAGTAGTAAAACTCAATAACGATACCATCGGTGAAAATAGTGAAGCCGTTGTTGTTCTTGCAACCCTCACCGAAGATGCTACATTGACTATCGTTACCAAGAAGCAATCCGGTACCGCACTTATCAATGCCAAGGCAAATACCGATGCTACTAAGGCAAAGAAAGTGATGGTTAATGGCCAACTCGTAGTGGTTAAGGATAATGCCCGATATAACGTATTAGGTGTTAAACTACAATAATTATGTCTAAAAAATTCCTATCACTTGGAATAGCAATGATGACCCTGCTCCTTCTGCTGCCTTCGTGCAAGCCGAAGGACTCGGTCACGTTGCCGACCTACAGTGCTATCAGCATCTCTCCGCAAAAAGAGGTGTATGAAGTGGGTGATACTGTTCGTTGCAGCATTACGATGAAGACAACGGGCAGTATGACCCTCCAAAAAGCTACCTATTGGTTCTATGCCAATTGGTGGTTTACCGACCCGGAACTGACAGCCGATTTCCAAGAGTTTGTCACCGACAGCATAACCGGCGAGATGGTTGCAACCTCGAGTGAGATAGAGTTGACAGAAGCCGCTGTCCAGAAAACAAAGGACAACGAACATGCTGACCTCTGTTTCTATGGGCGTTTGGAATATCCCAACTGGGATTTCCGAAAGATCGAGATACGTGTTCCTATTCGTGTAATCTCTAAAAGTAACTAATGATGAAGCGAATCTCTCTTTTATTTAGTGTCCTGTTATTCACATTGATGATTGGGGCGCAGACCATCACCTTGCAAGTGAAGGATATGGCGATTAAGGACGTTCTGCCTATAGTGGAAGCCAAATCGGGTTATCACTTCTTCTATAACTCCACGAACCTGCCCAAACTGGACAAAAAAGTGACGATAGATTTAGTGGACCAAGACCTCAAAGTCGTGCTCAATAAACTGTTTGAGGGCAGTAATATTGAATACACCTTCACCGATAATAATGTGATTGCTCTCTCGGCTCAGAAAGCCGGTTCGGATAAATCGCTATCCGCTATCAATGGTGTTGTTTTAGACGAAACCGGAATGCCTATTATCGGTGCTTCGGTGACCGTTAAGCACACTACGATGGGTACGATTACGGATATTGACGGAAACTTCTCTTTGGAGAACGTGAAGGATGGCTCTTATATCGCCGTTAGTTACATTGGTTATGAGACCTATGAACAACGCGTGAGCAGTAAGACCAATACCTATCGCATCACCCTCAAGGAATCGACGGCAGCTCTTGACGAAGTGGTCGTTGTCGGTTATGGCTCGCAAAAGAAAGTGAACCTGACCGGTGCCGTCAGCGTCGTTAAGAGTGAGGATATTGTCGGTCGTCCTACCGCCAACATGGTGACCGCTTTACAAGGTGCTGACCCCGCACTGAATATCGGTATGAGTGCCGGTAGCCCGAATGCCAGCTATAACATCGACATCCGTGGCGTGGCCAGTATCAACTCGTCTTCCTCCACCCAACCGCTCGTCTTAGTGGATGGTGTGGAGATGGACTTGGTACGCGTCAACAGTAACGATATCGAGTCGGTTAGTATCCTTAAGGATGCTTCTGCAGCTGCCATCTATGGTTCTAAGGCTGCTGCCGGTGTGGTACTCGTTACCACTAAATCCGGTCGCGAAGGATTAGCCCCTCAAGTAACCGTGGACCTAAAAGCAGGTTTCAAAACTCCCACGACCGAACACGATTATATCACATCGGGTTTCTGGTCGGCATATATAAGCGACCTGTTTATGCGCTATCATACTGCTTCGGCCATGACTACTTATAGCGATGCTGATTATGCTGAGTTATGGATGCGTCTCGACGATAAGACGGAGAACCCCGAGCGTCCGTGGGTAGTAGGACAGACGGATAAATCGTATAAGTATTATGCCAACTACAATTGGTATGACCATTACTACAAGAAAATCCGTCCTATGCAGGATTATAACATCAGCCTCAAAGGCGGTAACGACAAGGTGAACTACTACGTTTCCGGGCGTTACTATGGGGAAGATGGAATGTATGCCCAAAACACGGATAAGTGGAATCAGTTCTCTACCCGTGCTAAGGTGAATGTCAACATCAAGAAATGGCTTCACTACGGCGTGAACTTCTCGTTCTTTAATAGCGATTATACGTATCCGGGCACGGAGTCTTCTCGTGAACTCTTCCGCGTAGGTTCGTTGCACGCGATGGCTTTTATCCCATCTACCAATCCGGATGGAAGTAGCGTATATATGAATAAATATATCTATTCGGGTACGGGTACGGTAGGTGACGGTATGAATGCCTTATTGAACTATGGCAAACACTCCAATAGGCAAATCAACCGTGAGATGGCAATCACCAACACCTTAGCCATTGACTTATGCAAGAACTTAACCCTCAATGGCGACTACTCCTTCAAGTGGCGCGTCAAAGAGATCTCTAATCGTTCTGTTAAAGTGCCTTATTCGGAATCGACGGATGGTTCTATCGCTTATATTGACAACTTCCGTTCGGTGGATACGTATCACCAACAGATTGCCCGTTATATCAACCATAACTTCAATGTCTATTTGAAGTGGAACCCCACGTGGGATCAACACCACCTCACCTTGACCGCCGGTTATAATGGCGATATCTACCGCTACCATTCCTTAGAGGCTGCTCGTTCTGACTTGATGACGGAGGAGTTGAATAGTTTTAACTTTGCTAAAGGTGAAGTAACCCAATTGGAGGAGAGTATCCTTACCGCCAATACCAATGGTTTCTTTGGCCGTATCAACTACGACTTTGCCGGACGCTACTTATTCGAGTTTTCCATCCGCGGCGACGGTTCCAGCCGTTTTGCTAAAGGCTATCGTTGGTCGGTGGCTCCCGGAGGTAGTTTTGCTTGGCGTATGTCCGAAGAAGCATGGTGGGAACCTATCTCACAATGGTGGTCTAATAGTAAACTGCGTTTGAGTGCGGGTCAGTTAGGTAACCAAATGACCGGTTATTACGATTACATGCAGATGATCAACACCACCGGTACGTTTGACCAATCGATCACCTTAGATGGTAGCACGGTTCTGACTTACGCTACAGAGACCGATCCTAATGCCGGTACACTGACGTGGGAGAAGATGACGACTTACGATGTGGGTCTAGATTTAGGCTTCTTCCGTAACCGTCTTAACCTAACGGGTGACTTCTACGTGCGTAACACCACGGGAATGCTCAATGCCGGTTCGGCTCTGCCTGCCGTGTATGGTGCGGCTGATCCTAAGTCTAACTCCGCGGATATGCGTACGTTAGGTTGGGAATTGGCTCTGTCTTGGAACGATACGAAGAAACTTGGCGGATACGATTTCAAATATCAAGTTAGTTTCGGTATTGGCGACTATACCACCAAAGTAACCAAGTTTGACAATCCTACGGGTGCATTATCCACCTATTATGTAGGACAGACCTTAGGCGAGATATGGGGATACGATATCGACGGACTCTTCCAAACACAAGAAGAGATTGATAACTACCTGAGCAAAGTCGATCCCGTGAATTCGATTGTCTATACGGACATTGTGAAAGAGACCAATAGCTTAGCTCCCGGTCTCTCACTCGGTGATGTTCGCTATGTGGATCGTAATGGAGATGGTGTCATCAATTCGGGTAATAACACCAAGGACGATGCCGGTGACCGTCACGTCATTGGTAACTCGCTACCTCGATATAGTTATAACTTCCGTGTAGGAGTGGAGTATTTCGGTTTTGATGCAGCCGTGTTCTTCCAAGGTGTTGGTAAGCGTGACTGGTATCCTAATACGGAAGCTACAACCTTCTGGGGACCGTATAGCCGTCCTTACCAAGGATTTATGGAGAAAGACTTTATGTCCCACGTATGGAGTGAAACCAATCCAAATGCTTACTTCCCACTTTATCGTGCTTACGAGGCATTGGGTTCTGCTAATAGCCTTGGCCCCGCCAATACTCGCTATTTGCAAAGCATTGCTTACTTGCGCTTAAAGAGTGTGAGCTTTGGTTATACACTGCCTTGCTGGAAGAAGGTGTTCTCGCAGTTCCGTATTTATTTTGCAGCAGAGAATCCTTGGTACTATAGTCCTATTCAGAAATATAGCAAGTCTGTGGATCCGGAGTCCGCTGCGGCTATTTCTCAAGGTATAACCTACGGCTTTGCCAAATCCTTTACATTCGGTATTTCCGCGACATTTTAATTGATAAAGAAAGGAATAATGACTATGAAACATACATTTAAAATTCAAAATCTTTGTCTTTTGTCCTTTGTCCTTGTTTTTTGCTCCATTGGTTTCACGGCTTGTAATATGGACCTAATTCCCGAAGGACAATTGTCAACGGAATCGTACTTCTCCTCGGAAACGGAATTGCAGGAATATACGAACTATTTCTATCGCCAACTACCCGATCCCGAAACGATGTACGCGGAGGAAGGAGAACACTTTGTGGCTCCCGTTCCAAGCGACTTGGTTAAAGGTATTCGCGATGTCTATAGCGGAGAAAGCTATTGGAATAAATCCAATTGGCAGAACCTTCGTAAAGTGAATTTCTTTTTAGCTAATTCCTCAAAATGTAGTAACGAAAAAGCACGTAATCATTACAATGGTGTAGCTCATTTCTTCCGCGCGTATTTCTATTTTAATATGCTTCAGAAGTTTGGTGCGCTGCCTCTCTATACGCAAGCTATTGTTGCGGATGATTATACCACTCTTTCCCAACCTCGTGAGAGTCGTGAGAAAGTGATTCGCTTCATCTTAGCCGATTGCGATAGTGCCTTTTCTTTGATGTCGGCTGAGCAATCGGTTTATAAAGTGAATAAATGGACTGCATTAGCACTTAAATCACGTGCCGCACTCTATGAGGCTTCCTTCCGAAAATATCACGAAGGAGATAAGTTCAATGGCGGAAGCGACGTCTATAATGAGAAACTGCCATGGAACGAACTCATGCAAATCGCTGCGGACGCTTCGCTCCAACTCATTAAAGAAGGTCCTTATAGCCTTTATACGACCGGTTCAGAACCATATCGCGACTTATTTGCAACGTTAGATGCTCCTGACTGTGAGATGATTTGGGCACGCCGTTATAGTGTGGATCTAGACATCAAGCACAATGCACAAGCTTGGTCTGTAGGACGTAACACCGGTTTCACCAAACGTTTTGCGGATCTCTATCCGATGACCGATGGTAAGTCCTTCACCTCTGTGGATGGATATAATACCAAGACATACGTAGAGGTCTTTGAGAACCGCGATAAACGTATGGCACAAACCATCTATGGTCCCGGGTATATCCAAAAAGGAGCAGCCAAGACGTATCCTGTTACGCTTGCCGGACAACAAGGTTCGTTGACGGGCTATAAGTATATCAAGTATGTGATGGAATCCAACTACAACACGTGGGGTGCCAGCGTCAATGCTGTTCCTATCTTCCGTTTAGCAGAGGTGTATCTGAACTATGCGGAAGCTAAGGCCGAATTGGGTACTCTTACCCAAAACGACCTCGATATCTCCATCAATAAACTCCGTGCTCGTGGTGGCGTAACTCCTCTCTCCGTGGGCGTAGCCGCAGATCCGTATATGACCACCAAAGAGGGTTATGGATTCTCTAATCCTATTTATCTCAGTCATCCGCAATTGGCTGTCTTAGGTGAGATACGTCGTGAACGTATGATAGAGACTCCCCTTGAAGGATTACACCTTTGGGATGTCATCCGTTGGAAAGAAGGACAACTCTTCACCTTGCCACGCTATGGTATCTATTTCCCCGGATTGGGTAAGTATGATTTGACCGGTGACGGCAAAGCAAATATCGAACTCGTTGAGGAGAAGAAGGGTGGTTCTATTGGTGTTGTTAAACTGCAAGTGGGTAGTGATGTTGTCCTTACGGATGGAACATCCGGAAATATGTGGGCATATCCGGGATTAGACTTTGATTGGAATGAAGATAAGGATTATCTCTATCCCGTGCCGGGGCAACAACGTACATTAACAAGTGGAAAACTGAGCCAAAACCCAGGTTGGGTCGATGGAACAGGATATTAACATTTACAATTTAATTATTTACAATTTAATCATTAATTATTATGAAAAAAACATTTATTACATTGCTTTGCGCAGCCATGACTATGGGCGCAAGCGCAGACACGTACTTCTTCGTTCCGGGCGATGGTCTGGGCGATGGCGATGGTTCCAGTTGGGAAAATGCAGCTGCCGGAGAGTATCTCGGCGACTTCTTATCTTCTGCTGAACCCGGAACAGTTCTTTGTTTACAAGAGGGTAGTTACAAACCTTCTACTACCACTAACCTGTGGACCATCGGTCCCGGTGTGACCCTTATCGGTGGTTATCCTACTACAATGACCGGTACTGATACGGAGTATGACCTGAGTAAAGGTGGACAATCTGTTTTCTCTGCAGACCTTGATGGTGACGGAAAAGGTGACAACTTAAGCGATGCTTTTGTGTATATCGGTCCCGGTAGCCCGAAAGATAAAGCAGAAGAGTACTTCACCTCTTGGGGTGAGCCTACCATCGTCAAAGGTATCACTTTCCGTGATGGTTATCGTAAGGAGAGTAAGTATTGGGGAAACATGGTATTTGTTCAATCCGCAGTTGCTGAGTTCCACTACTGCCAATTCCTCAACAACAACTCTTGGCGTGCAGACCGTAGTGCGGGAGGCTCCAATGGTGCTATTGAGATTTGGGGTAGTTTAGTACACATCACCGACTGTATCTTCCGTGACAATATCACCGCTGCCGGTTCGGGTGCTGCTTTCCAAATCCGTGCTCGTCAATCTGATTCGGGTGCCTCTGACGTGAAAGAAAGTGCTGTGGTTATCGTTGAGCGTTGCGAGATTACCAATAACATTGCTTTCTGCACCGGTACGAGTGTAGAGGGTGACGCCAGCTGGGGTACCTACGGAGGCGCTTTCTCTGTAGCTGATAATGGTGGTTTCCTGCTTATGGCTAACAATACCATCTCCGAGTCCCGCGCTTGGTATCGTGGTTCTGCTTGCCGTTTAGGTGGTGGTAAGGATGGTAAACCCAACTGCATCTACCTCATCAGCAATACGTTCTTCAACAACGAGTGCCAAAAAGGTGATGCCGGTAATGGTTCGGCTCTCTCTTCCGGTGATAACTCCAAGTCGTTCTTCATGAATAACATCATTGTTGAGGATAAGGATTATGACGTATTTGATGGTCCTCATGCTCCCGTATATCTGCAGAGTGGTACGGCCTTCGGTTATAGTGGTGGTTACAACGTGTTTGGTACCGTTTATGATAATGGTGACAAATCGGATTTTGTTGCTACAGACAAACGTCCGAAGAGTGCAGAAACACTCAATACGACGGAGAGCGTCTTTGGTTCTAACGTCCTCACCGATAAAGGTGGTGTGAGCAAGATTATTGAGCCTACTATGGATGTAACCGGTATTACCGTAGATGCAATGGAAGCTCAAATGGCTACTTGGATAGATGAGGCTCCTCAAATCTTAAAGGATGCTTACGCTAAATATCCGATAGATCTGGCTAAAGACCAACGTGGTTATGATCGCGTTGCTACCACGATGTCGGGTGCATACGATAAGGACGCTACCGCTCCTGTTGTTGCTTTGCCTACGATCAACTCGAAAGCTGTTCGTTGCACGAAGGCTGTTGAGAACGGACAATTCTTCATCGAGAAGAATGGCGTTCGCTACAACATGCTTGGCGCACAACTCTAATCCATTAGGTATAGGCGGCTGATTACCGCCTATACTTCCTAAAATTAACAATAAATAACAAATAATATGAAAAACATTCGACTTTCAATTCTTTTGTTCTTTGTTCTTTGTCCTTTGTCTTTGCTCCAATCGCAAACACATAAAATAGGTTGCTTCAATATCCGTTATATAACAACGGAAGATAAAGGTTCTCACCAATGGAGCAACCGTAAAGACCGCGTCCTTAAGATTGTTACCGATTATGATTTTGACATTTGCGGTTTCAATGAAGTAACGGGAACGAATAATGATGGTTCGCCTCGCAAACAAGGCGATGGTACCACCTGCAACCAAAAGAACGAACTCATCAATGGTCTTAGCGACACCTATAATAGCATCGCGTACGAGCGCGAGGGGGGACTATACGAACATAATGTGCTTAGTTACAAAAAGGATAAGTACGAGTGTCTGGACAAGTATCCTCTTTATCTTAATGACCATCCTTCCTCTCCCGGTATTACTTGGGCCAATGGTAACGAGAATCCCATGGCGCGTGTAGCGGTCATAGCGCACCTTAAAGTGAAAGCCACCGGTGAGCAGTTTTGGGTTTGTTGTGCCCACACGAATTATGGTGCTTACGAGGCAGGAATCAAGACGGCTCGTCTATTAGCCGAACACCTCAAACAAGCTGCGGGGGAAGAACCGGTGATCGCTGTGGGTGATTTTAATCTTAATCGAGAGAACCAACCCGAAGCTTATCGCGGATATATGTGGGCATTTGAGGAGGCTAAGTTTACTGCGGAGAAGATAGAGTGTCTGCCAACAACGAATCCGTCCGTAACCTTCACAACGAACAACTGGACTCCCGCCGGACAAAGTGGCTGCGATGGAGCCGAGTACGATCACTTGTTCTATCATAACATGAGATGCAAAGCCTACCATATCATCACGGAGGTCTATGGACAAAATACGACTCCTTCCGACCACTTTCCTTTGCAAGGCGAGTTTGAATTGGTATATGACCACCCATCAACTTATTTTGTAAACAATGAACAGGAACTGGATGACGCTCTTGCCAAAGCTAACCCGCAAGATACCATCTTCTTCGTACCCAACGAAATGGTTCTGTCTAAACCTATCACACCGAATCATTCGCTCGTCTTTATCGGAGCAGAGGGGAAAACAACCCTCACGATGGAGGATAAGTCCCATTCGGCATTTAATATTCCTCAGTGGTACTCTATAGAATTGCATAATATCATTCTCACGGGCTATCGTTCTACCACCACTATCGGTGGCGGTGCTATTTATTGCCCCGGACTGGTGTTGCGTTTATCTAACTGCCAATTAAGCGATTGTTATAGCCAGACCGCCGGAGGTGCTGTGGTCGCCGATGTCAATCGGTTGGATGTGGAGAATTGTTTTTTTTCGGGAAACGTCGCTAAAAACAACGGCGGAGCCATAAGCATTAATGCCTACGAGAAGGTGCGCCTATTGGATAACGTTTTTATGTATAACAGTGCTGCTTCAGGGGCTGCCGTGGCACTGCTTTCTTGTTCCACATCCAACGTACAACGTTCCTCTTTTATTGGCAATTATTCCACCAAGCACGGTACGTTTTACTGCTTAGCTTCCGATAACACAAAGTCCGTTAATTTTCTCAACTGCGCTTTTCTGAACAATACCTTAGAAGCTAAATCCGGTTTGGCTACCGTCACCAAATTCTATGGTGGTGCTGCTATCAATGCCAAGATGGCTCAATCCAATCAAAAAGTCAATGTCGGATTATGCACTATGATGAGCAATCGTATCCTCTACTCGGGTTCATCTAATTTCACCGGTGCGGCACTGAATATCTTTGCCGGTTCGGCATGCGTGATGGACAACCTCATCGTTGGTAACACCTGCACCATGGCCGATGGTGCTCCTGTTGCTGCCGATATGAATAACGCCATTACTCCTTGGCGCAACACGAAGAATGTGTTTACCTTAGACCTACCCAAGCCGGAGGAATTGCCCGACACGGTTTATATAACGTCTAAACTCACCTATCAACTTAAACAACCTACCTTGGGTGGCTATAACTTACAAACTCTTCTTACCTTTGACCGGATGTGCGAGACTGCGTTCGAGTTCGACCTCAACGAGGATGGTTCTATCTCCGGTTATATTGAGCGAGACCAACTCAATACCCTTCGTGATGCAACGAAAGCAACCATTGGTGCTATTGAATATACCGGCGAATGGGAACCCGAAACAGGACTTCCGGCCAATCCCTCCGCCTCTCAATCTCTCCGCCCCTCTGCCTACAAAATTTACCACAACGGACAAATCATTCTCGAAAATAATCATTCACAATATAATATTTTAGGTCAATCATTATGAAAAACGTTCGACTTTTAACTTTACTACTTCTTTCAACTTTTAACATTCAACTTTCCACTATCACCGCCCAAGACCCTTGGCGCATTGATGTTAATCAGCCTTTGCAAGGCGATTATTATGGTATCACCTCTGCTAACGGACAGATAGGCTTAGTATCTTCCCGTAGTCCGTTAGAGGTGGATAAACTCGTTATAGGTGGATTATACGACCTCTACGCTAAAGCGCGTACGGATAACTTCTTCCCGAATATCAACCCCCTTGACATCGAACTACGAGTTAATGGGGACAATGTCTCTCGTTCGAAGATAAAGAACTATACCCAGTCTTTCGACTTGAAACATGCTGCTATCCAAGGTCAATATGACTTCCGCGACCAACTCCACGTGGATTATCGGATTATGGCACTTCGTCAGTTACCCTTCGGTTATATGATGGATATCACCATTACGGCTAAGAGCGACTTTAACTTGCGCGTCATCAACCAACACCGCGCTCCGGAAGCTCTGCGTGACCCCGAACCCTATTTCATGACCATCGACAATAAAGCCAATCCGTTGCTTAAGACTTCCTATCCTCACTATACCTTCATGACCACCATGGCGAAGTCTCCTACCGGACGTTTCGATGTAGGTGCTTGTACGGCATTCCTCTTTCCTGATAGCGAAGACGGCGGAACGATGTTACCTATCACCCACCGCGACGATCGAGGCGTGGGCAGACATACACAGGAGTTTGAACTTCCGCTCCAACAGGGACAGACGTTCCATTTCTGTCTTGTGGGCAATAGCATGGGAAGCAATTTCGTTCCCGATGTACGTAACGAGATAGAACGCCTCACAATCTATATGTTCTTAGAAGGCTACGACCGTCTGATGGCGCGTCATAATCGCGCTTGGGACGAACTATGGCAATCGGATATCCTCGTAGAAGGCGATGCTCAAGCCCAACAAGATATCCACTCGATGCTCTACCACCTCTATGCCTTCAATCGCGAGGGCAGCGGTCTGAGTTGTTCCCCGATGGGACTGAGTGGACTCGGTTATAACGGGCACTCATTCTGGGATGCTGACACTTGGATGTTCCCTGCTTTAGCCGTTTTACATCCGGAAACGGCCGTGGAGATGCTCAATCGTCGTTATGACTTACTCCAAGGGGCTATCCAGAAAGCGTATATGCACGGTTTTAAGGGTGCTTGGTTTCCATGGCAGACCTCCTATACGGGTCAAGAAGAAGTGGCTCCAAACAATGTCTATCCCTCTACCGAATGTCATATCACAGGCGATGCCGCTATCGCTTGTTGGCAATACTATCAACTCACCCAAGACAAAGAATGGCTCCTCGAAAAAGGTTGGCCTATCCTCTCTCTTACTGCCGATTATTGGGTTTCGCGCGTTGATTGGGATGAAAACGGCAATGCCCACCTTATCAGCATCATTGGTGCAGACGAGTGGTCTTGCAATGCCCATGGCGGTAAACAGATTGACGATAACGCTTATACCATCGGTGTCGCTCGTACAAACCTTGATTATGCTGCTCGTGCAGCCAAGGTGTTAGGCAAGAAAGCTAAACCCGAATGGGCTAAAACACGAAATAATCTCCACTATCGTTACCTCGATAACGGAGTCATAGCCGTGAACGCTACCTACCATGGCGAAGTAACCAAACAAGCCGATGTAGATTTGCTCGCCTTCCCTCTTCACGAAGTGACCGACCCCGCACAAATTCGTCGTAACCTCGAATATTATATTTCCAAAGTGCCCGAAAAACAAACGCCGGCAATGTCCAAGTCTATCTATGCAACTTTATTTAGCCGCTTGGGCGATTATGACAAGGCTTTGTATTACTTCCGCGATTCGTATCTGCCCAACCTCAACCCGCCTTTCCGTGTGATAGCCGAGTTTAATGGAGGAACGAATCCGTATTTCATCACCGGAGCAGGTGGTACCTTACAATCCCTTCTCTTTGGATTTGCCGGATTGGACATCACCGATAAAGGTCTCGTCCAAGTCCGTAAAGGCAAACTGCCAACCGGATGGACTAAACTAACCATCCGCCGTATAGGTTATCCCGATTTAGTAATCCAATAAACATGAATATCTTTCTTGCTATCCTATTAGCCGTTGGCGTAAATGCCCATTGTTATGATTTTACGCCCGTATATGACACGCCTGCTCCAAAGGGTTATCAACCTTTTTATATTAGCCATTATGGACGCCACGGAGCGCGTGCAGATATGGGGGATAAATACTATCCCTATATCATTGACTCGCTTACGACACTCAAACAACAGCAACCCTTGACACCACAACAGGATTCTCTTTTAGCCCTTACCCAACGAGTCTATGAGCAATATGGGAATATGAATCGCCGTTTGACACCTGTGGGACAAGACCAGCAAAAACAATTGGCACAACGTATGGCAAAGCGTTATCCCAAGGTCTTCAAAGGACAGCCTAACGTTCGCGCCATCAGCAGTATGGTGCCACGGTGTATCATGTCTATGAACGCTTTTACGAATGCGCTGACAGCCCAATATCCTGCCATCCATTATACCTTCGATTGCGGGGAACGCTTTCAAGAATATATCAATTGTAGGGGACTTCTCAACCTCACTTACCAAACTACGCCTACAATCATTGATTCACTTTTGCAGGAATATCCTGTTCAATCTGATAAGTGGACGGAAGCCATCTACCAGACTTGTATCTACGCTCCTTGTTTTGGGTTATCGTGTAACATATACGATTTTCTTACTAAAGAACAAGTCCAATATTATGATGCTCGAAATACCTACCATTTCTATATCAATTTCTGCAACTCCCCCTATGGTAAGTGGCGTCGTCCATACGCCCAATTAGGTCTAAACGATATCATTCAAAAAGCCGATTCGGTCATTGCTTATGGCAACTATGCTGCCGACCTTCGCTTTGGGCACGATGACCCCTTGCTGACAATGGTCTGCGCCATGGAGTTGGAAGGCGTGGGAGACGAACTCGAATATAAGGACATTCTCTCCCATTGGCAGGGGGATGTCATGGTTCCCATGGCGGCTAATGTGCAACTTGTCTTCTATAAAAACAAAAAAGGAGATGTTCTCGTCAAAGCCCTCTATAACGAAAAAGAGTGTCATATACATGGCCTTCAAGCCGTAGAATCTTATTACTATCGTTGGTCCGATGTGCGTGCCAAGTGGCTGCACACGCATCGCCTCGCGACCTATAATGTCCGCTATGTCAATAAGAAAAACGGTGACGTAGGAGAGAAATTCTGGGGGAATAGACGCGACTATGTGATTCGTAATATCATCGACAATAATATTGATATTGTGGGTCTGCAAGAGGTGACCGGCAATAACAAAGACTCTCTCACCGGAAAAAGCCAGTTACAAGACCTCAAGGAGGGATTACCTCAATATACTTGTATCGCTTACGAACGGGAGGATAAAAAATATAGTTACAATTGTATCTTCTACCGAACCGACAAATATAACTGCTTAGACCACTACGCTTTTTGGCTCAGCGAGACACCTGATGTTGCATCCAAAGGATGGGGTAGCACTTTCTATCGCCGCTGTATGGTGGCGCTTATGCAAGACAAACAAACCAAACAACAGTTCTATTTCTGCTGTGCCCACACCGACTACGACCCCTTGGCAGTAGGCGAACTTCAAGCCCAACTCATTGGCGAGACCCTTTCTCCTCTTGCGCAAAACCATACGCCTTTAGTGTTAGTGGGAGACCTTAACCACGATCGATACGATAAACCTTCCATCTATCGCATCTATGCGCAGTATTTCTTAGATTCGTCCGATTCGCATTTCCCAACCTACCAACGTTGGAAAACGGTTGCTAATCCTGATTTTTCAGGGCTTGAAATAGATTATTTGTTCTACCTTAATATGACCCCGTATAACCGCCAAGTGGTTGCAACCGATTATGGACGCTCTGTTGCTCCATCCGATCACTTCCCCGTTTATGTGGACTTCCAATTAGGAGTGGACCCAACCTATGATGAAATTCGTTAATAATCACTAAACACGTATGAAACACTTTCACTTTCTACTTTCACTTTTCACTCTCACTTTCCTCTTTCAACTTTCAACTATCAACGCAGAGGAATCGGGTGTACATCGTTTTGGCACCTTCAATGTGCGCTATGTAGCTAAAAATGGTGATACAGGAGACCGCCTTTGGACCAATCGCAAAGACCGTGTCTTGAAGATTGTTACGGATTATGATTATGATATTATTGGCTTTAACGAAGTAACCGGTTCTAACAAGGACGAAACAGGGGCTACCGTCAACCAAAAAAAGGATATGGAGACCTATCTCTCCAATCATGGATACACGACCGTAGCCTACGAGCGTGAAGATAAACAGTACTCGTGGAATTTGGTTGCCTATAAGACTGCCAAATATACTTGCCTCGACCACTTCGCTTTCTGGCTTTCTTCAACGCCTTACCAAGTGTCCTTTGGTTGGGATTGTGGCTCAGAGAACAATATCTATCGCCGCTGTATCGTCATGCACATGAAAGATAAAACAACGCAAGAAGAGTTCTATTTCTGCTGTACTCACTGCAACTACGGCCTTTATAGTAGCGGTTATAACGCCGCTCGGGTCACGGCAGATATTATTCGCGAAAAAGCCAATGGCAAACCCGTCGTCTTAGTGGGGGATATCAATATGAACCGTTCGGCTCACACTGCTGCCTATCGAGGCTATGCTGCTTATTTTATGGAGTCTAACCTCCTTGCGGACGAGAACTATTGCCTACCTACTACCAATCCCTCCGTCACGTTTACAACCAACAACTGGACGGCACCCGGCAAGTCCGGCTGCTCGGGATCCGAGTTTGACCATATCTTCTATAACAAAATGCACTGCCTAAGTCATCATATCGTTACTGAAACCTATGGTAAAGATGTGACACCCTCTGACCACTTCCCTTTGCTTGCTCGATTCCGACTTGAACCCAAACATAAAACGCAATATGTCGCATCTTCCGAACAAGAACTCATGGATGCGATGAATGCTGCTTATCCTGCGGATACCATCTTCCTCACGAAAGGCACACTCACCCTCTCGCAACCTTTACAACTGACCAAGTCAATATGTCTTATCGGAGGATATAACAAAATAACCAAACAAGTGATCCCCGATGCCTATACCACCATCCAACTCTCCAGTACAAACCAAACAGCTATCCAAGCAGGCGATTGGTATTCCCTTGTGATGGAAAACATCATCATTGAGGGACAATCCACTACATCTGCCGCAGGTGGCGGTGCCGTGTGCTGTAACGGCTCAGTACTCTCTTTAACCAACTGCAAGTTCAATGACCTTTCCGCACCTAAAGGCGGAGCTGTGGCAGCCTCTGCGGATAGAATGAACATAGACCAATGTGTCTTTGAACACAATAACGCAACAAATAACGGAGGGGCTGTTCTTATAACCGCTAATTCGACGGTGAGGATCTTTAACTCTGTTTTTTATTCTAATAGCGCTGCGGCGGGAAGTGCAGTTTGTATTACGTCTGCCGAGACATGTAATATCCAAAACAACTCCTTTATTGCCAATACTGCGACCAAACAAGGTGCTCTCTATTCTGTGGCTTACGAAGGACTCAAGAGTATAAACCTTCTTAACTGCGCTTTTATCAATAACACACTCAACGCTAAAGGCGGATTAGCGACAATAACCAAATACTACGGTGGTGCAGCCGTGAATATCAATACCACTAATGCACAACAAAAAGTCAACCTGGGACATTGTTCCATGCTTGGCAATAAAACCACTTTTGGCGGCTCATCGAACTTCACCGGTGCGGCTCTTAATGTGTTTGGCGGTAAGACTTGCGTCATGAACTGCTTGATGGTTGGCAACTCTACCACCAAGAGCGATGGTGTCCTTCAATATATGGACATAGATGATACCCAAACCTCTCTTTGGCGCAATACCAATAACACCCTCACTTCCGATATCTCTGATTTCAATAATGCCGTTTTGGCTACCATCGGAGGTTCTGTCGATGAACTTGGTTATACGGCTTTTGTTACCTCTAAACAGACTTATCAACTTAAGTCCACAACCTTGGGCGAAGTTAATCTCAAATGTCTTCCTACCGTTCAGCGGATGTGTGAGACTGCTTTTGAGTTCGACCTTAACGAGGACGGCTCCCTTGGCGGCTCCGTGATGAAAGATATGTTGGATACTTCTCGCGGTGTCACGGCGTGTATCGGGGCTATCGAATATACAGGCGAATACGAACCCGAAACGGCTCTGCCTACCAACCCTTCCGCCTCTCAGCCACTCAGCCCTTCCGCCTATAAGATATATCAAAACGGGCAAATCTACCTTTACCATAACGGACGATACGTTAATATCTCTCAACTCTAAACACTCAACTCTAAACTATATAAAAACATGACACGTTCTGAATTCTTAAAAACTCTTGGTCTTGGTGCAGCTGCATTGACCATCGAATCGCTCCCATGTAACTCCTTAGTAAACGCTGCTACGCAAGAAACGCCGGAGAAGAAGTTACCTAAGAATACCGAATCGCTCTCTTTTGGTCTGCCCGATCAAGAAGCGAAAGTAAATAAACCCATCTCCGTCATTATCATTGGCGCCGGCAGTCGTGGAAACGTCTATGCCTCCTATGCGCAGCAATATAAGAAAGCGATGCAAGTGGTCGGCGTGGCAGATATCAACCCTGTTCGCCAACAACTACTCAAACAGACCTATGGTATCAGCGATGACCACGTGTTTGGGGACTGGAAGGAAGTCTTTAATGTACCTAAATTCGCGGATGCTGTGGTCGTTTCTACACCCGATAACCTCCACTACGGACCGTGTATGAAAGCCCTCTCTATGGGTTACGACGTGCTCCTTGAGAAACCCATCGCCCAAACGGCGAAAGAGTGTTCAGATATCCTCGCACAAGCTCATAAATATGGTCGTATCGTAGGCGTTTGTCACGTATTACGCTATGCACCCTATTTTCGTGCGCTCAAACGCGTGATAGATGAAGGACGTATTGGCAATATCGTCTCCATCCAACACCTTGAACCTGTGCGTTTTCACCACATGGCGCACTCCTACGTTCGCGGTAATTGGCACGATAGTAAAGCCACCACTCCTATTATCCTCGCTAAAGCTTGTCACGACCTCGATATTATTCGTTGGATCCTCAATAAACCTTGCCGCAAGGTACAAGCCTTTGGTGACTTGAGTTTCTTCAAACGAGAGAACGCACCCGCCAACTCCGCTGAACGCTGCTTAGACTGCCCCGTGGAGAAACAATGCGCTTTCTCTGCCGTCAATATATACGAACGTCGTCACCGCTATCTCTACGTCTTTGATAACCTACCCACTGGTAGCCGTGCCGATAAAGACGCAAAGATTCGAGAGTACCTCCGTACAACCGATTATGGACGCTGTGCTTTCCGCTGCCAAAATGACCAATGCGACCACTACCTCTGTAACATGGAGTTCGAGGGAGGTGTCACAGCCTCTATGCAAATGGAAGCTCTCACCAGCTACGGTGGACGTAAGACTCGAATCATGGGTACTAAGGGCGATATCGTGGGAGATATGACATCCTTCACCCTCACCGATTTCTTGACAGAGAAACATTACCTTTGGAACGAGGATATCTCCAAACTCCCCGGCTACGAAGGACATGCAGGAGGCGACTGGGGTATCGTGAAAGACTTTATCCTTGCGGTGGCTAACCACGACGAGAAATACCTCACTTCGACCATTGATGTTAGTGTCGAAAGTCACCTCATTGGATTCCGTGCCGAACAAGCTCGCCTAAAACACAAAGTCTTATCCATGTAAAATAATGTGTTATGAATAAAAAATTTAATTTTCTGCTGGTTGCGTCCCTTCTATGCTGTACACTCATTTTTGGTCAAAGCCAGCCTATTCAACCGACCCACGTCAATGACTTGATAGACCTCTATCTACCTACTCATGCCAAAAAGGACGTTCCTGTCTTGCTCTCTATTCCCGGCGGTGGTTATCGTTTTGTGTCAATGAAGAACGAAGGCGTAGCCGTGGCGCAATACTTCTGCCCACGCGGCATAGCCGTAGCCGTTCTGAAGTACCATCTGCCCAACGGGAAAGAGAACGTACCCCTTAACGATGCCTGCCGCGCGATGACGATGCTCCGCGATAGTGCGCAGTTCTGGCACCTCAAATCAGATAAGATTGGTGTTATGGGCTTCTCGGCAGGAGGACACCTTGCCGCTTCGCTCTGTACTAAATATACGTCAGACAAAGCGCGTCCTGATTATGGTGTTTTGGTTTATCCGGTTATCAGTTCCGACACGACTATCTGGCATAAAGGTTCCTTCCAAAACTTAGTGGGCAAAACGGCCACCCAAGCCCAATACGACAAGTGGTCTATTGACCGTTGTGTCACTTTGCAAACGCCTCCTTGCTTCCTTGTGGCTTGCGAGGACGACAAGTCTGTGCCTGTAGAGAATAGCCTCCTCATGTACCAAGCACTGCTTGACCAAAACATCGAAACCGAGATGGTGCTCGTCCCACAAGGTGGCCACGGCTGGGGTTTTGATAAACAGATACCCAAACGCGACCTTGTGGATGCGGCTATCACTCAGTTTATCTATGCTCAATTAGGCGATAAGAAAAATGCCGATATCGTCCGTATCTATCGCGAGAAGATTCGGCGCGATGAGCGTTCGCAAGACTGGGCTAAGTATTATCGCTACCAACAACAAAACGATAGTCTTATCGCCAATCATATCCCTGTCAAAGCTGTTTTCATGGGGAATAGTATTACCGATAACTGGGGACGTTGGAGACCCGAGTTCTTTGCTAAATACAATTGTGCCGCACGAGGCATTAGCGGACAGACATCGTATCAGATGCTCGTTCGCTTCCAAGCCGATGTGATTGCCCTTCACCCCGAGATGGTCTTCCTACTTGTAGGAACGAACGATATAGCTTGCAATAATGGTCCTATCTCCGATGAACATTTTATGGACAATATGCGTTCAATGTGCGAACTGGCTACGTTGCATCATATTCGTCCGATCATCTGCTCTATCTTACCCCATCGCTCGTTCTCTTGGAACCACGATATTACGGGCGTTACCGAACGGGTTGACCGTATCAATGCCCAACTCAAAGCGTATGCTCAAGAACAGGGTTACGCGTATGTGGACTATAACAACGCAATGCGTGCCGAGGATGGTGGTATGCGGGACGAACTCAGTGACGACGGTGTTCACCCCTATAAAGAGGCGTATGATATCATGGAGTCTCTCGTCATCCCGTATCTCGTGGATAGTGATGCCACCCTTTCTCGTAGTGAACGCATTCGTCAAGACTTGCTCAATCCGAACCTTAATCGGGTTCTCGTTGCTTCCCATCGTGCCGATTGGCGTGGCTTTCCGGAGAACTCGTTGGCTGCTATCGAATCGGCTATCGAGATAGGTGTGGATATCGTTGAACTCGACCTGCAAGAGACGGCAGATGGCCAACTTATCATCATGCATGACGAGACCATCAACCGCACGACTACAGGCAAAGGTAAGATTGCCGAAATGACGCTTGATAGTATCCGACACTTCAAACTCAAAAACGGTGTTAACATCAAGACCAATCACCCGATTCCTACCTTGCGCGAAGCCTTGGAACTGTGCAAAGGACGCGTGCTTATCAATCTCGATAAAGCGGATCGTTATTTTGATAAAGTGGTTCCATTATTAGAGGAAACGGGTACGACACGCCAAATTATCATGAAGGGACGCAAACCGGCTAAAGAGGTACGCAAACTCTATGGACACTACTTGGATGAAGTCATTTATATGCCTATCGTTGATATGAATGATGCGGCTTCTGTTAAGGTCTTCAAAGATCACCTCAAGAGCCAGCCTTGCGCCTTTGAACTCTGTTTTAGGTCGGACGATCAGTTCGTGAAACAGGCTTCTCAAATGGCGAAAGGCAAAAGCCTTATTTGGGTCAACACTTTGTGGGATACTCTTTGCGGCGGACATGAAGATGATAAAGCCCTCCTCGAATCACCGGACGCTCATTATGGCTATCTAATAGATAGTTTAGAGGTTCGTATCATCCAAACCGACCGCCCCGCTTTCTTAATCGATTATTTACATAAACACTAATGGAACTTTTTGGGTACACCTCAGATGATGGGGTTATCCCCGAAGTGTAACCTCTTTTGGCAACGAATATTAAAATAACTTTATAATTATGTCTGAATCACTTTCATTTGATAGGCGTGGTGAACGTCTATGCGGAGCGGAAAACGATATTATATCGGCTCGTACTTTTAATCTTGTTATGATTTTAACCATCCTTTATGGGTTGGCTCTTAATGTGGCGATTGTTTATTATGGTGCTACGCCCATATTGCAATGGTTGGCTAATGCAGCGAACTCCAAACTCACGATGATTGGTTTATTCGTTGGTTATTTTGTGTGCTCGTTTGCCGGAATACTCATATCCGCCAAATCGTCAGAGCCGTTAATCAGTTTTATTGGTTTTAACTTAGTGGCGATACCTTTTGGCGTGTTGCTTTGCCTTATTATTCCTTTCTTTGATGGTGCCATAGTGCTTCGTGCTATAGGTTTAACCGCGTGTGTAACCATTCTTATTGCTGCCATCGCTGTCGCTAATCCCAATTTCTTTTTGAGTTTGGGCAAGGCTCTGTTTATCACCATTCTTGTGGGACTGATAGCCGAAGTGGTTGCGACTTTTGCCTTTAAGTACCAAGGAACGGCTTTTGACTGGATTTTTGTCATTGCCTTCTCCGGATATATAGGCTATGATGTCGCCCGTTCCCAGCAATACTCCAAGACGGTGGATAATGCCGTGGATTGCGCTGTTGACCTATATATGGACATCATCAACCTCTTTGTGCGACTCCTCTCTATCTTAGGAAAAAGAAAGTAATCAACGATTCATAATGTACAAAAATGTGCGATTTCTCGAAAATCTGCACATTTTTTTTGCACATATCAAAAAAAAGTCGTACCTTTGCAGCCGATTTACCACCTAAGGGGCTATTTTGGTTTTGACAGCAGGTAGAATAGGTGTGTAAGCACGCCGGAAATGAGCACTGTCCGTGATAAGGCTCAAAACAATTAACTGGCAACATGAATGTAGCTCTCGCTGCCTAATCGAAGTATAGTAGATTAGTTTTATTTCGGCACCAGGTGCTGAAACGAGACGTCCCTCCGAGCCATGCTGTAGGCCGACGGGTTTAGGGGCGCGGAAATGTACAGATAGTCTATGTATCGCTTCGCTGCATAGACGAAAACTTAGAAGCTAAGCCTGTGGTTGGTGGCTTGGGTCTTGCCATAGGTCGAAAACGAAGGCCAAGATAAGCGTGTAGAAAGCACATTGATTCCTTGTTTGGACGCGGGTTCAAGTCCCGCTAGCTCCACAATAAATAATAAAAACTGCCATGCAGCAATAATAATTTATGCGTTTTACTTTTAGTGTTCCATAGTATTATCAATTTTACGTAGATGTCCGATTCACGTTATATCATTGAGGTGAAACATGTCTCCAAAGAGTTTGAAGACGGTACACTGGTTCTAAATGATGTAAGCCTTCAAGTCGAAAAAGGCGAGTTCGTCACTATCCTTGGTCCTTCCGGTTGCGGTAAAACCACGTTGCTTCGTTGCATCGCGGGTTTCCAAGTAGCAACTTCGGGGGATATACTTTTGAATGGGGAAGATGTAACCGAACTGCCCCCTCATAAGCGTTCGGTCAATATGGTGTTCCAGAAATACGCCCTCTTCCCCCACCTGAACGTTTACGATAACGTAGCCTTCGGCCTTAAACTCAAGAAAGTCAACCGGTACGAGATAGAGAAACGCGTCCGCAAGGCCCTGAAGATAGTATCGATGTCCGACTACGAACTGCGCGATGTGGATTCGCTCAGCGGCGGACAACAACAGCGTGTCGCCATCGCTCGCGCTATCATCAACGAACCCGAAGTGCTGCTGCTCGACGAACCGCTCTCTGCTCTCGACCGAAAGATGCGGGCGGATATGCAACTCGAACTCATCGAGATGCACAAGAAACTCGGTATCACCTTCATCTATGTCACCCACGACCAAGAGGAAGCGCTTACGCTTTCCGACCGTATCGTAGTCATGAAGGAAGGCAAAATACAACAAATAGGTACCCCCACTGAGATCTATAACGAACCCCAAAACTGCTTCGTAGCCGACTTCATCGGCGAGAGTAATATCCTCGATGCCGTGATGGTCAAAGACTGGCTCGTCCATTTCTGCGACCACGATTTCGAATGCACCGATGCCGGGTTCGGCACCGACCAAGAAGTCGATGTGGTTATCCGACCCGAAGACTTCTATATCTCTAAATGGAAAAGTGAAAGTGAAAGTGACGCCCAAAGGGCTAGTGAAGATTCTCCTTGGCAACTCCGAGGCGAAGTGACCAGTTGTATCTTCAAGGGTGTACATTACGAGATGCTGGTACTCACCGAAGAAGGATACGAGTTATCCGTTCGCGATTACCGCTGCTTTGAGGTGGGCGAGAAAGTGCAACTGCTCATCAAACCCGAGGACATCCAAGTTATGCAAAAAGAGTGCCTCTATAACACCTTCCAAGGGACGGTACTGGAAGACAACCAAGTGGAGTTCCTCGACGAGGCGTGGGACGTGAGCGAACGTACAGCCGACCGCTTCGAGGTAGGAGAGAAAGTGGATATCGAAGTCGATTTCAACCATATCAACCTGCAAGACGACGAGGAAGACGGTGTGCTCTGCGGCGAAGTGCAGTCGATTCTCTATAAGGGCGACCACTACCATCTGACCGTCATCACCGACGAGGGAGACAAACTGTTTGTTGACACCAAAGATATTTGGGACAAAGGCGACCGAGTAGGTATCAAGATTGCGCCCAGTTGGATCCGGCTCTATAAAGGAGAGAATGAGGAATTGATGAAATGATGAAATGAGGAATTGATGAAGATTTTTTGGAAAAATAGGGATACTGATAAACGGACGTATTGGTCGTGGCCGTACCTTTTGGTGCTGTTTGAGTTCGTGTTGCTACCTATGCTCATTATGGCACTCTACGCTTTCACCAATGGTGCCGGTCACTTCACACTTTATAACTTTTCACTGTTCTTCACGCAGTCCGATGCCGTCAACACCCTGATTTATTCCTTTGGTATTGCGTTGATTACGACCGTTATCTGTCTTCTGTTAGGTTACCCTGCCGCCTACTTCATGGCTACGCGCAGTTTCCGTATCCCCGCCATCATGATTATCCTGTTCATCCTCCCGATGTGGGTGAACTTCCTATTGAGAACCATCGCTACCGCCGAGTTATTCGGTTTAGTCGGACTGCCACTGGACGAGAATGCTCTTATCTTCGGTATGTGTTACGACTTCCTGCCGTTCATGATCTACCCTATCCTGAACTCCATCTCGAAGATTGATACCGCCTTGCTCGATGCCAGTCGAGATTTAGGTGCCACGCACCTTCAGACATTCTTTAAGGTGGTCTTACCCCTTTCCTTACCCGGAGTTCAATCGGGTATCATTATGGTGTTTATGCCCACGGTTTCGACCTACGCTATATCCGAACTCTTAACCCATAACAAGATTAAACTGTTCGGTTCGATTATTCAAGATTCCATCAACTCGGGCGTGATGCTCAACTATGGTGCTGCGCTCAGTATGATACTGCTCCTATTTATTAACCTGACAACCCTCATCGGCAACAATGCAGATAAAGA
>JAZQOG010000002.1:0-27668 GCA_045627765.1 Paludibacteraceae bacterium
AGATGATTCCGATGATACCCAAGATGAGCGGGAGCAGGTAATAGACGTTATGTCCTTTGTTCTCCTTGAGAATCGTAGGCAGTTTCGACTGATCACCCAATCGCGCATTATCAAGGAACGGGATACCGCTGATCCATTGTCCTTTGGTCAGGTCCCCATAGGATTGTAAGTCATTCTGACGACCGGCGAAGTTCCACATAAAATAACGCCAATACATAAAGTGTACTTGGTAACTAAAGAAGAACTTCAAGTTCTCGCCAAAGGTAGGACAATAATCGGATTTCTTTTGTCCACAATCGTCAAAACGCACTTTCTTACCTTTGATGTTTGCCCATTCCTTATACGCATTCACGTGGTCTCCGGAGGCGGAGTACATACGCGGGAAAAGGGTGCAGAACTTCTTATTATAGACATAAGAGGTCTTGTAACCCGTCTTGACGTATTTATCCTTTTGCCCTTCGACTTGAGGAGCCGGAGCATATTGAGCGTGACCGGTTTTCTCTACAGGCACACAATAATTGCCTTCCACCTTACGCTCTACGGGCGCATTGTAATATTGTCCATAAAGTAACGGACGATCACCATATTGCTCACGATTGAGGTAGGATTTGAGCGCAAAGACATTATCGGGACTATTCTGATCCATCGGGGTGTCTGCACTGGAACGAATCACCGTAGCAGCGTAGGAGCCATAACCTATAAGAATGACCGTAACCATCACGATAGAGTTATGAATCCATCGTAATTTTTCGGAGTATTCCGTTTGCAGTTTGCGATACGTATAGACAATACCCCACCCTAACAAGCCGAGGGTGAGAACGAGATAGACGTACAGACCGGTGTTAAACGGACAGCCAAGGGCATTGACAAAGAACAATTCAAACCATCCTGCCACCGTTGGAACACCCGGAATAATACCATAAAGGATAGCCGCTAAGATAAGGCAAGAAACGATGAAAGCGATGATCACGCCCTTCCACGAGAACGTATAGCGACGGAAGTAATAAACAAGTACAATCGCAGGAATCGTCAACAGGTTGAGCAAGTGGACACCGATACTGAGACCCATCAGATACATGATGGCAATCAGCCAACGGTCAGAGCCTTCCTCGTCAGCTTGTTCGTCCCACTTAAGGATAAGCCAAAACACCACGGCGGTAAACAACGACGAAGAAGCATACACCTCGCCCTCTACAGCAGAAAACCAAAACGTGTCGGAGAACGTATAAGCAAGTGCGCCTACAGCACCGGCGCCAAGGATGGCGATTGAGTTGAGAGTTGAGAGTTGAGAGTTGAGAGTTGAGAGAACGAGTTTCTTGGCTAAGGCGGTAATCGTCCAGAAAAGGAAGAGTATAGTAAACGCCGAAGCCAATGCCGACAACGCATTCACACAGATAGCTACGTGAGACGGATCGGAAGCAAAAAGGGAGAAAAAATGTCCCATCATCATGAAGAAAGGTGCTCCGGGTGGGTGACCCACATCAAACTTATACGCACTCGAAATAAACTCGCCGCAGTCCCAGAAAGATGCGGTCGGTTCCATCGTTAACAGATAGGTGGCGGCAGCGATGGCAAACACGATCCAACCGCACACTTGATCCCAGAAATTGAACTTTTTCATACGCTATTTTACGAAATTTGCTGCAAAGGTACAAAAAAATTTGCATATATCCAAAAAAAAGTGTAACTTTGCACGCTATTTTAGAAAATATTAAAACTAAAAATACATTTATGGAACTTAAAGACAGAATTATTGCGGTTATTGGCCTTGGTTATGTAGGTCTTCCGCTCGCCATTGAGTATGGCAAAAAGTACAGAGTTATCGGTTTTGATGTTAACCAAGCTCGTGTAGCCGAATTGGAACGCGGTGAAGACCACACCAAAGAGGCCGATTTAGTGGGAATGAAACAAGCGCGTGACGCTTACCAAGCCACGAAGAAGATTGGATTAACCCTCAGTAGTAACATCGAGGACTTGAAGATGGTGAATACGTATATCGTCAGTGTTCCCACTCCCATTGACCAATTTAACAATCCCGATTTGACGCCGCTTTTAAAGGCTTCAGAGACGATTGGTAAGACCCTCAATCGTGGCGATATCGTTATTTACGAATCAACCGTTTATCCGGGTTGCACCGAAGAAGACTGCGTTCCCGTATTGGAGCGCATGAGCGGACTGAAGTTCAATGTCGATTTCTTTTGTGGCTACAGTCCCGAGCGTATCAATCCCGGTGACAAAGTCAACACCTTGACGAAGATTAAGAAGATCACTTCGGGTTCAACACCGGAGGTAGCCGATTTGGTAGATGTTTTGTATAACTCTATCCTACTCAATGGCACGCACAAAGCACCTAACATGAAGGTCGCCGAAGCAGCAAAAGCAGTGGAGAACAGTCAACGCGACGTGAATATATCGTTTATGAACGAGTTGGCATTGATTTGCGATCGCGTCGGTATCGACACGAACGATGTGATTGAGGCCGCAGGAACAAAGTGGAACTTCCTTAAGTATCGTCCCGGATTGGTAGGAGGTCACTGCATCAGTGTGGATCCCTATTATCTGGCGCATAAAGCAAAATCGCTTGGTTATGAGCCTCACGTTATATTGAGTGGTCGTGCGGTGAATAACTCGATTGCGAAATTCATTGCGGACAAGACACTGAAACTCATGATTCAAAAAGACCATAAGATAAAAGACTCTAACGTGTTGATTTTAGGTGTGACATTCAAAGAGAATTGTCCAGATTGCCGTAACACGAAAGTAGTGGATATCGCAAACGAGTTGGAGGACTTTGGTTGCAAAGTAGATATCTACGATCCTTGGGCAAATGCGGATGTCGTTAAGCATGAGTATAACAAAGAGTTGATTGCCGGTGTAGATCCCGACAAACATTATGCAGCTGTTATTGCCTGCGTTAGTCACGATCAGTTTAAGACGTTTGACTTCAAGAAGTATCACGATCAAGGAGCCGTTATCTTTGATGTGAAGAACTTTGTAGACCGCAGCTTAGTGGATGGTAGATTATAAGCGTGGCAGATACTATAGCAAATAGTAAACGCATCGCGAAAAACACCGGATATCTGTATATCCGATTGTTTGTCGTGACGATTATCAACCTCATTATATCTCGCATCGTTTTAAAAGCGTTAGGCTTTGAGGACTTTGGGCTATATAGTGTGGTGGGTAGTATGGTGGTGCTCTTTGGGTTCTTGAGCGGAGCCTTACGACAAGCCGCCACACGCTATTTGTCAGTAGAATTAGGGAAAGAAGATAACGAAGGACTGAATCAAGTCTTCTCGATGGCGATTAACTGTCACCTCATTTTGGCAGGTATTTTGTGGGTGATTATTGAGGGCATCGGCATTTGGTATATTCAATGTAAGATGCAAGTAGATCCGAGTCGCTTATGGGCAGTTCATTGTGTTTTTCAGTTCTCGTTATTGACATTTATCACCAGTATCATTCAAGCCCCCTTTGATGCCAATATTGTTGCTCACGAGCAAATGCGATTTTATGCGACGGTAAGTATTGTGGAAGCATTGCTTAAGTTAGTTGTTGCGTTTGCTTTGCTTATCACTCCCCTCGATAGGCTGATTAGTTATGCCGCCTTGATATGGGTCTCGGCACTGATTGTGTGTGGGTGTTATATCTTGTATAATAAGATTAAGTTAAGTCATTGCCGTTATCGAAAGACTTGGAATGGCGGTTTAGTGAAGCAGTTTGCGTCCTATTCGGGTTGGTCGTTATTTGTGAATGCGGCAGACACGGGTGTGGTGCAGTTAAGGGCGATTTTTTTCCAATCGTTTTTGGGTGCAGTAGCCAATGCGGCATTAGGTATTGCCAATCAGGTGTTTAATGCGACCTATCTTATCTTTTGGAATTTCTCAACAGCTTTTCATCCTCAGATAGTCAAGTCGTATGCGGCAGGAGATAAGGACTATTTTATGAAACTTATCTTCACAACATCTAAGATGGCTTTTTTTCTATTTTTGCTGCCTGCCGTTCCTTTGTTGTTAAATTTACCGTTTGTGTTGAAGATTTGGTTAGGAGAATATCCACCCTTGACAGCAGAATATATAACAGCCATGTTTATTTTTGCTTTCTTTGACACATTCCAAGCACCCCTATGGCACGCAGTCTATGCAACAGGTAAGATTCGCACGCATCAGATTTTGATGGGAACTATCAAGTTATTAGTTATTCCATTGATGTGGTGGGTATTATCAAGGGGAGATAATGGTCAGATGGCTATTATGATTTGGGCTATTGGCAATATGGTTTGTGCGATTGTGAGAACGGTTTACTGTCATTATCTGATTGATTTGGATTTAGGATTATATTTACGACGCGTTATATTACCGATAATAGCGGTATCCGTTATTTCCGTTCCCATTCCATTTTGGATGACATTGAAGATGGAGTGTGGATGGGGATTATTTATAAGTTCAACGGCACTATCGATAGGATTGATTATTGCAGCAGGATTATTTGTCGGAATGACTAAGAATGAGCGTCAAATTATCTTATCCTACAAAGATAAACCATCCAACATGTAGCAGAAATGATTTCAATTATTATTCCCATATACAATGTAGCTCCCTACCTGCCCACTTGTTTGGATTCGATTATTCAGCAGACCTATCGGGATTTGGAGATTATCTTGGTTGATGATGGCAGTACGGATGGTTGCGCAGCCATAGCCGACGAATATAAGGAGAAAGATGAGCGCGTTCGCGTTATTCATCAGACAAATAGTGGACTGAGTGCGGCTCGTAATGCGGGACTTAAAGTGGCTACGGGAGAATATGTGTGGTTTATTGATTCGGATGATTATATCGCTCTAAATGCTTGTGAGATACTGGTTCAACAAGCGCAGCAGGACAATGACGATGTTATTATTTTCAGTCGGCAACGATTTACGGAAGATGATGCGACACAAGATGACATATTACCTAACGAGTATTTTGAGGTCGGGAAAGAATACATTCAGCAACATTTAACCAATTATTTCTCGCATACAGCTTGGAATAAGTTTTGTAAGCGAGATATCTTAGTAGATAATCAAATCGAATTTGCCCCCGGACGTTATGAAGATTGTTACTTCTCATTTCGAGTAATGGATGTAGCAAAGAAGGTTCGAGTGATGTCGGATATTTTCTATTTTTACCGAAGAGATCGTGCTACCAGTATCGTTGCCAGTATCAACACCAAAGATTTGGACGTCTTACTCACCATTGAACGTTTGGAGCAATGGCTGATAAAAAGGCGCGATAAGTTAGTAGATGCCGATAATTACAAGATATACGTTTTTGATTGGATTTTTAGTTCGATTATGATTAAATATCCGTGTAAGATTTTGTGGAATCGTTCGGCTCATCAGATTACCAAGGCAGTTATTCAAGATAAGCGCTTTAATAGGTATCTCAAGGCTATTGCTTCTATACCCTCCGCAGGTTGGAAGCGTCGTATCGCTGCTTGGACGATGGATCATTGCTATCCCATCTTTGCGTTAACCGTTTATTCGTTATACCATATTAAATATCACAATAGTAGAAATATATGAAAATTGCAGTAGCAGGAACCGGTTATGTCGGTTTATCGATTGCCACATTATTGGCACAACACAACGAAGTAACAGCCGTAGATATCGTTCCCGAGAAAGTGGAGATGATCAATCGTAAGCAGTCACCTATTCAGGACGAGTATATTGAGAAGTACCTGCCGAAGGTGCCTCTAATGGCAACATTAGACGCAGAGGCGGCTTATAAGGATGCTGATTTTGTGGTTATTGCTGCGCCAACGAACTACGATAGTCAGAAGAACTATTTTGATACGAGTGCCGTGGAGACGGTTATTCGTCTCGTGATAGAAGTTAATCCCAAGGCAATGATGGTGATTAAATCCACTATCCCTGTTGGTTTTACCGAACATATTCGTAAAGAGACGGGCAGTAAGAACATCCTTTTTTCGCCGGAGTTCTTGCGGGAGTCAAAGGCGTTATACGATAACCTTTATCCATCTCGCATCATTGTGGGTACAGACCTCAATGACACGCATTGCGTAGAGGCTGCACACACGTTTGCGCATCTGCTACAAGAAGGTGCAATAAAAACGGACATCCCTACTCTCTTTATGGGCTTCACCGAAGCGGAAGCGGTCAAACTATTTGCCAACACGTATTTGGCTTTGCGCGTTAGTTTCTTCAACGAGTTGGATACCTACGCAGAAGTGAAAGCGCTGGATACGCAATCGATTATTGATGGTGTTTGTTTAGATCCTCGTATCGGTTCGCAATACAATAATCCGTCGTTCGGTTATGGTGGATATTGTTTGCCTAAAGACACAAAGCAGTTACTAGCTAACTATCAAGATGTGCCTGAAAATTTGATTCAAGCCATTGTGGAGAGTAATCGTACTCGTAAAGATTTTATTGCGGATCGCGTTTTGGCAAAAGCAGGATATTATGCTTATAGTGAAGAGAATAGTTGGAACGAAAAAGCAGAAAAAGTCATCACAGTGGGAGTTTATCGATTGACGATGAAGTCCAATTCCGATAATTTCCGTCAATCGTCTATTCAAGGTATTATGAAGCGCATCAAAGCCAAAGGTGCCAAGGTGATTATTTACGAGCCGACCCTACCCGACAAAACCACCTTCTTTGGTAGCGAGATTGTCAACGATTTAGAGGCTTTCAAGAAACAAAGCGATACAATTATTGCCAATCGTTATGATACTCTTTTGGACGATGTACAAGAGAAAGTCTATACGCGAGATATCTTTAAACGAGACTAATGAAATCGGATGTTCAAATATTACAAGAACTTGCCAAACAGACGAACACTTTGCACGAACTCTCTAACGCGGAAAGCAAGCAACTGAAAGCCGTTCTATTGGAGATGTACAAAGACGTTGCTGCCTTATGTAAGCAACACCATTTGACGATGATGCTTTGTGGTGGCAGTGCATTAGGAGCTATCCGTCATCAAGGGTTTATTCCTTGGGACGATGATTTAGATATCCTTATGCCTCGCACCGATTACGAGCGACTGATTGCTTTATTGGAAGAAGGTGCTTTAGGAACTAACTACGAATATAACACGCCTAATCCCAAGACGGACTGCAAGAACGTGTGGCTTAAGATTTACCGTAAGGACACGGAAAGCATAGATATCTATACACCGCAAGATGCGCCCTTCCCGAAAGGAATCTATTTGGATGTGTTCGCGTTGGATGGCGTTCCGTCTTCGCGAATAGGGCAAAAAATCAAAGGACTGATCGCTAACGGGTTGCAATTTTGCAGTATTCTCACTTTATATGCGCAATACCCTAACGAGCCACTACGCCAAATGATGAGCGCTGATAAGCAGGCGTTGCGTAGGTATAAATTAAAAGTGGCGTTAGGTTCGGTATTGAAGATTATTCCTCACCGCCATTGGGTTTGGTGGTTTGATCAATGGGTAAAAGACGCAAACATGACGGGAAAGATTGGTATTCCTACCGGACGCGAATATTACTGCGGAGAGATTTTTGACCACGATGTATATCTTCCCCCCACCCTTGCCACTTTTGAAGGAGAGCAGGTGTATATACCTTGTCAGTTCGATGCGTATCTGAAAAACCTCTATCATAATTATATGCAACTACCGCCTGTTGAAAAAAGAGAACGGCACATGATTTGTAAACTACAATTTAATAAGGAGAAATAAATATGAGTATGCCTTTACGAAATGTTCCTTTTTCTCCCCCTGACATTACTGAAGAGGAGATACAATCAGTAGCCGAAGCCTTGCGTTCGGGTTGGATCACGACCGGTCCTCGAACCAAAGAGTTTGAGAAACAGATCGCCACTTATTGTCACACATCTAAAGCCGTGGCGTTGAACTCCGCGACAGCAGCATTAGAGTTGACTCTACGCGTATTAGGAATAGGTCCTGGCGACGAAGTGATTGTGCCCGCTTATACTTATACAGCCACAGCGAGCGTAGTCACCCATGTGGGGGCTAAAGTGGTGATGATAGACTCTCAAAAAAACAACGTTGAGATGGATTATCAAGCGATGGCTGCTGCTATCACTAACCGCACAAAAGTGATTATCCCTGTTGACTTAGGCGGAATCATGTGTGATTATGCGCAGATTTTTCAGATTGTTGAACAGAAGAAATCTCTTTTCTCTCCGAACAATGCTATCCAAAGTGCCTTTGGAAGATGTATTGTGTTAGCCGATGCTGCGCACGCGTTTGGCGCACACCAAAACGGCAAGATGTGTGGTGAAGTAGCTGATTTCACCTGTTTCAGTTTTCACGCCGTTAAGAACCTTACCACCGCTGAAGGCGGTGCCGTTGTGTGGAGAGATATACCCGGCATCAATAATGACGAACTCTATCATGAGTATCAGTTGCTCTCCCTCCATGGTCAAAGCAAAGATGCGTTAGCGAAAACACAATTAGGTGCGTGGGAGTACGATATTATTGGTCCTTACTATAAATGTAATATGACCGATATTATGGCATCCATCGGACTTGTACAACTGCGTCGTTATCCTGCGATTTTAGCCCGTCGTCGCGCCATTATCGAACGATATAACGAAGCCTTACAATTAAAAGCGGTAGGTTTAATGAACCATTATGCCGATGACCACGCCTCCAGTGGACACCTCTATTTAGTGCGTCTAAACGGAAAGACCCCACAGGAGCGCAATCGTATTATTGAGCAGATGGCGGAGCGAGGTGTAGCAACGAATGTGCATTATAAGCCGCTACCGATGATGACCGCGTACAAGGCACTCGGATTTGATATTGCTAACTACCCTAATGCGTATCGTTTGTTTGAAAACGAGATAACACTACCGCTGCATACGCGTCTCACGGATGAGGATGTGGAATATATTATTGAGAACTTTATTGCACTGATTTAATGCTTAATCAACTACCCTATATTGCCGTAATCATCCCTACCCTCAATGAGGAGCGATTTATTGAAGCCTGCTTGAGTTCTCTCTATCAACAAAGTTATCCGACAGAGTTGATGGATATTATGGTTGTGGACGGAGGCAGTTCGGATCAAACAACAACGATTGTCAATCAGTGGGCAACGACACATCCTCATCTAAGGTTATTGACCAATCCCCAAAAGATCCAATCGGCAGCGTTTAACATTGGCTGTCAAGCATCAATCGCTCCTTATATTATTCGTTTGGATGCCCATACACTATACCACACCGATTATATCTTGTTATGCGTCAAACACCTTATTGAGGATTCTAAGTTGGGCAATGTGGGTGGTATTTGTATTATCAGACCTAAAGATGATAGTCTCATTGCTTCAGCAAACGCGATTTTGAACAAATCCCGTTTTGGAATCGGTGGGGCAGCTTTTCGTGTTGCGAACACAGCGATGGAAGTTGATTCGGTACCCTTCGGTGCTTTTTCTCGTAAGGTGATTGACGAGATTGGAGGAATGCGTGAAGATTTGGTGAGAGGAGAAGATAACGAATATAACTCCCGCATTCGTAAAGCCGGATACAAGGTTTTCTTAGATCCTGCCATTCAATCCACCTATTTTTCTCGTCCTACTATTAAAGAAAGCGTGAAACAAATGTATGCCAATGGTTTATCAATAGGTATTCTATGCCATTTAGATAGACAATCCGTAGGGCTTCGACATCTTGTACCATTTGCCTTTGTGACAAGTCTAATCCTTTGTGCATTGCTTGGATTAGTCGTGCCATATATAGGGTATTTAGGATTACTCATTTTGGGATTATATGCTATCTGTGCTCTTGCGGCTTCCGCTGTTCTCAGTAAAAAACACGGTTGGCGATATATGTGTATTCTCCCTATCCTTTTCTTCTGTGTCCACATAGCCTACGGATGGGGGACGCTTGTCGGACTTATAAAATCTAAATATTGACGAAACGCATCTTTGACATATTAGTAAGCGCCTTCGGTATTGTGCTCTGCACACCGATTTGGCTTATTGTCCCTATCGCCATTAAGTTAGACTCTAAAGGTCCTGTTTTTTATCGCCAGATACGCGTAGGACGGCATAACAAAGACTTTGCTATTTTTAAGTTTCGCTCGATGTACGTAGATAGCGATAAAGGCAGTTTGATTACGATTGGCGGTAGAGATAATCGTATCACACGCGTTGGTTATTACCTTCGCCAATGTAAGATTGACGAGTTGCCTCAACTGTTCAACGTGTTCCTTGGCGATATGTCGTTTGTAGGTCCGCGTCCGGAAGTGAGACGTTACGTCGATTTATACACGCCCGAACAGTTGCAAGTGCTCGAACTGCGCCCCGGTATCACCGATGCTGCTTCTATCAAATATCGAAACGAGAATGAACTACTGGCGGCACAAACCGATCCGGAGAAATATTATATCGAAGTAGTTATGCCCGATAAACTCAGTATCAACCTTGCGTATCTACAGCATCATAATTTATGGATTGACTTGCGCTTAATTTGTCAAACATTATTATCAATTTTACATTAATATGGGATTTTTTGGATTATTCAGTAAAGAGAAGAAAGAGACCTTAGATAAAGGTTTAGAAAAAAGTAAAGAGAGTGTTTTTGAGAAGATTAGTCGCGCGGTAGCAGGAAAGACCACCGTTGATGATGATGTGCTTGATAATTTAGAAGAAGCACTAATCACCGCCGATGTCGGCGTAGAGACCACACTCCGTATTATAGAACGCCTACAGGCGCGCGTCGCGCGTGATAAATATATAGGTACGGCTGAACTCAATCAGATTCTCGTTGAAGAAGTGGCTGCGCTTCTCCAAGAAAACAACACCCAAGGGGAATTAGATTTTACCGATTCATTACCTGCCAAGCCATATGTCATTATGGTAGTAGGCGTTAACGGTGTGGGCAAGACCACGACCATTGGTAAGTTAGCGTATCAGTTCAAGCAAGCCGGAAAGAAAGTCTATTTAGGCGCAGCCGACACTTTCCGTGCTGCGGCTGTAGAACAACTATGTATCTGGGGTGAACGTGTGGGCGTTCCCGTCATTAAGCAACAACAAGGGTCTGATCCGGCTTCGGTGGCTTACGATACGGTGGCTTCGGCTGTGGCGAATGATGCCGATGTAGTGATTATTGATACCGCAGGTAGGTTGCATAATAAGATCAACTTAATGAACGAGTTGACGAAGATTAAGAACGTGATGCAGAAAGTGGTGCCGAACGCGCCTCACGACGTTTTATTGGTGCTTGATGGCAGTACGGGACAAAACGCTTTCGAGCAGGCGAAGCAGTTTACCAAAGCTACACAAGTGACTTCACTGGCTATCACCAAGTTAGATGGCACAGCCAAGGGCGGTGTCGTGATCGGTATCAGTGACCAGTTTAAGATTCCCGTTAAGTATATCGGCTTGGGTGAAAAAATGGAAGACCTGCAAGTCTTCCATCGAGAGGCATTTGTTCAATCGCTACTTCCAAGCAACAACTAGTTAGTCTAAACTAACTTGAGATTGTGGTGCATCTTTTCCTTCTTAGTCCGCATATATTGGATATTATACGGATTGGGAGTGACTTCAATGGATACGTTCTCCACAATCTCAATACCATAGCTCTCCAGTCCTACGCGTTTGACAGGATTATTGGTCATCAGTCTGAGTTTCTTTGCCCCCATAAGACGCAAGATTTGTGCCCCTACCCCATAGTCCCGCTCATCGGGCTTGAAACCCAAATGGATATTGGCCTCTACTGTATCGTCTCCTTGCTCTTGCAGTTTATAAGCGCGAATCTTGTTCATCAAACCAATGCCACGCCCTTCTTGGTTCATATAAACCACAATACCTTTGCCCTCTTTCTCTATCATCCGCATCGCCTCGTGGAGTTGTTCGCCACACTCGCAACGTTTGGAGGAAAAGATGTCTCCTGTGACGCAAGAGGAGTGAACACGACAAAGGATAGGCTCATCCTCTTTCCACTCTCCTTTGACAAGAACAATGTGTTCCAAGCCATTGCTGAGTTGTCTAAACGGCGTGAGTTGGAACTCCCCGTATTCGGTGGGAAGGAAGACTGTTTCGCCTTTCTCAACAAGCAACGCATCCTCTGCCCCAATCTTACTATCATGGGCAAGACGATAGGCTATCAAGTCTTTGATGGAAACCAGTTTGAGGTCGTATTGCTCAGCCACTTGTTCGAGTTGCGGTAAGCGCGCCATCGTACCATCCGGATTCATTATCTCAATGAGTGCCGCAGCGGGCTGAAGTCCTGCCAAACGTGCCAAATCTACCGCAGCCTCTGTGTGTCCTGCGCGTTGTAACACACCACGAGGATTAGCGTAAAGCGGATTGATGTGTCCGGGTCTGCCAAAAGTGTCGGAAGTAGAGGAAGGATCAGCTAAAGCGCGAATAGTAGCCGCTCTATCGGCAGCGCTAACACCCGTTGTACAGCCTTCGAGTTTATCGATGGTAACGGTAAAAGGAGTACCCAACATAGAGGTGTTATTGGTTACTTGATGAATAAGTCCTAATTCAGCGCATCGACTCTGTGGCAGAGGCGCACAAAGGACACCACGGCCGTTTTTGAGCATAAAGTTCACCTTTTCGGGAGTAATCTTTTCGGCAGCGATAATAAAATCCCCTTCGTTCTCACGATCCTCATCATCAACGACGATTACAAATTTTCCTTGTTTGAAGTCTTCAATGGCTTCTTCAATTGTGTGCATTGTATTTTCAAATTATTAATTATTCCTTTTAGTTTTTCAATCCCCTTAATCCATGCTTCTGGATTGAGTAATGCTGAATCTGTAGCCGCCTTATAAGTCAAGAAAATACCGATGGGCAGGAGGACAAACGAACTTAACCACATTCCCGCCCAACATGGCCATAACGACTCGCGAGCCATCTTATAACCGGCGGTATCAATGATGTAATAGATGATAAACATCACAACGGAGATAACGACCGGTGCTCCGAGTCCGCCTTTGCGAATGATTGCACCCAAGGGTGCTCCGATAAAGAAGAAGATAAGGCACGCAAAAGCAAGGGTGAACTTACGATAGAGTTCTATCTCATGGCGACTGATATACGACTTATAATCAGCCAAGACCATAGCATTATAGGCAATGTTATCTTGTTGCATCTTCGCTTGGTCAACGGCATCATGCATCACTCGTTGTTGTTTTTCGATAGATAAATGCGCAAAAATGGAATCCACATCATATTCCAAACGCTCTAATTCATTTTCAATGGCAACTATATTGGCTTCTGTTCTTGACTCGCGTCCAAAATAATGGGAAGAAATAAGAGCATTGCTTTGTGTTTCACTCCGTTCTTGAGTAAGTACACGCACAGAATCAATGGAATGAATCAGTTGTTTCGTATCTTTACTGACATGCTGATCATCAAGTATAGACTCATCATAACGGTTGAATTCAGTATTGAAATCTATCAAGATATGTTTTTCCTGAAAGACTTCTCTTCTATAGGGGATATTATTTTCAGTCTTAGTGGCTCGTTGTTGCTGCGAATTAAGATTCTCAAATGATTCGCCACTATACAAACACAATACAAGGTACTGATTATCTTCGGTAAACAAAATCTTTCCCGAATCCGCTACCATCACGGTGGCATTCCTAAAGCCCTTAGAGTAATCGTAAATCATCAGATCTTGCATCATTCCGATCTTCGTATTTTTGTGCCTTGTATAAATCTTATAGCCACTAATACCATCGTAAAATTCTCCTTCGGGAATATCTAATTCCGGAGACTTCTGTCGCAAAGAGAAGATTAATGTCCATAATTTTACTTGCGAGATAGGTAGTACATAATTGCTAAAGAAAAAGGCTCCAACGGCAATAAACGCGATGGCAATAGTGAGCGAGCGCATAATGCGGAACAAGGATATCCCCGCTGCCTTCATTGCCGTTAGTTCAAATTTCTCTCCCAGATTACCAAAAGAAATAAGAGAAGCCAATAGAATCGCCAAAGGCAAGGCTAAAGGCACCACCGAAGCCACTGCATATACAAAGAACTCCGCCAACACCTTTACCTCAACCCCTTTACCCACTAAATCTTGCACATGCATCCAGACGAACTGCATCAACAATATGAAGATACAGATAAAGAATGTGAGCAAGAACAATAGCAAGAAGTTCTTGAGCAGATAAACATCTATTTTTTTTAATACTCTCAACGAATCACCCCTCCAAATTTTCACTCACAAAAACTAATGGCAATAGGTCTGCAGCAGCTTCGAAGACATAAACCTCTTTCTCGCCATATAACAGCACCTCCATCTTTTGTTTATAGCGATGTTCTGTCTCAAGCATTACTTGACGGCAGGCACCACAAGGAGCTTGCGGTTTTTCAGTGAAGTGTCCGGCCGTATAGCAAGCAATCGCAAGCCTTAATACGGGTTGGTTGGGATAAGAAGCTCCCGCAGAAAACAAAGCACTACGCTCTGCACATAATCCGCTTGGATAAGCGGCATTCTCTTGATTACACCCGCGTACTATCTCACCATTCTTCAGTAAGACGGCAGCTCCCACATGAAATTTTGAATAGGGGCAATAAGAATATTGTGTTTGTTCTTTCGCCACCTCAATTAGACGACGTTGTTCGTCAGTTAATTCTGTCCAATCAAGCACTTGTGCTTTCGTTTGAATTTGCAAATTCTTCATTATTTTGAGATTTAAGAATGTTTCGCTTTTACGCCTATTTTACAAATTAGGTGCAAAAATACACATTTTTTTTTATATTTGCAAATTTATCCCGATTTTTTGTTAAAATATCGGGAAAGTTCTTGCGAATATGCAGATTTTTTTGTAATTTTGCAGTCCATTATGAAAACAAAGCATCTAATTCTCATATTTTTAAGTTTGCTCTTTTGTGCGTTTTCCGCAAAGGCGAGCACATCGATTATTAGTTTGGAGGATTCGCTGAATGCGCACTATCAATTTCCCCCTTGTGTACCTAAGATTCACATTACCAATTTGCGTGTCAAAGGAAGTTTTGTGAATGTATATACCAACCCCACTTTATCGTGTATCAGTTTCTCGCCCGCCGAATTAACGAACCTTCGTCGCCAAATCAGTTATTGGGTATTGGGATCAGACAATGGAAAGGTATCAATTTTCTCTAACCATTATGAGTTAGGCAAACTCATTACAACTCGTTATACCTCCGCCACTTCTACCAATCCTTCTCATCCTCGTTGGCTTACAAACAACGATAAAGGCTATTCGGTAAAAGGAGGTTTGGCTGATAAACATATTGCGCTTTGGCCTAGTCACGGCTATTATTACAATCTCAATCAGGATCAATGGCGTTGGCAACGAGCTACGATGTGGTCTATGGTAGAGGATGTTTATACGGCAGAGTTAGCCAATCATTGGTTAGTTCCAATGCTTGAGAATGCAGGAGCATATGTTTTTGAACCCCGTGAGCGAGACACTCAATTAGAGGAAATCATTGTCTTAGAACCCGACACCCTATCCGATCAACTCACTTTCACGCCCTCTATCAAGCAATCCGGGACTTACGGTGTTTATATCCGGTATCGTGCCCCATTAGATAAAAAGACACACACCTTTTCGCTGGTCCATGGCGGGATAACCACGAGTTACACCTTCAATCCAAATATTTTAGCTGGCACTTGGCAATGGGTGGGCGAAGCAGATTTTACGACCCTTCCTGAAGAGAACTACCTACTCGCCGATACATCCTCTATTGAGGCCATCCGATTAGGAGGCGGATCCGGTTCGATTGAGCGTTACGGACAGACAAGTGGTATGCCTCGTTGGACAGAAGGCGCACGCTATTGGTTGGAATATGCCGGCTATCCCGATTCCATTTGGAGTAACAACAATGATAGTAACGACTATCGAGATGACTTACAAAGCCGAGGATATTGGGTAAACTATCTAAACAAACAAACTCCTATTGACATGAGTCTTGCCTTACACACCGATGGTTATTCAGTGCCGGAAGACTCGGCAATTATCGGAACTTTAGCACTTTACACCCATCGCAAAAACCGCGATTTGACCGACTATATCCAAACGCAAGTAGTCAAGGACCTGCAAGCGCAAGTTGATTTCTCTTGGACACGACGCGAATTACGAGATGCCAAATACTGCGAAACGAACTACCCTGTAGTGCCTTCGGTGTTATTAGAAGTTCTTTCGCATAAGAACTTTGCAGATATCCAATACGCTCTTGACCCAAAAGTGCAGTTTATCATCAGTCGCGCTATCTACAAAGGAATCTTACGAGGACTTAACCCCAACAAGAAAGTAGTAGTTCAACCTCTTCCTATTCAGCAATTCAAGATTGACCTAAAACAGAACCAATGGCAACTACGATGGGCTGCTACAGTCGATTCATTAGAACCTTCTGCCACGGCATCTTTTTACATTTTATATACGCGCGAAGACGGAGGCGGTTGGGATAATGGTAGGCTCCTCAAACAACCTTCTTACACATTCACTCCCACTCGTGGGGTAAGGTACGATTTCCGTGTCGTAGCAGGTAATGCAGGAGGTATAAGTATGCCCTCTGAGGTTCTATCCGCCTATTTAGCGCCAAAAGATAAAGAAGTCGGAAAAGTGCTCATTCTTAATGCTTTTCATCAAATACAAGGACCTTCTTGGTTTGCCGACTCCATGTACGGAGGGATTATAACAGGCACTTATCCTCTTCCCGCCGGCACTTATCGCGCTTATATCGGTGAACAGTTTATCTATGACCGCAGCCTAGATTGGACGGATGACGATAATTGTGGATGGGGAATGTGCCGTCAAGATCATAAAGGAGAGATTATTCAAGGTAACACTTTTGATTATCCTTGCCTTCATGGTCAAGTATTAACACAGAACAATTTCTCCTATGTCAGCGGCGATTTCAATGCTTACCATTTCATCGACACAATTTACGATGTTATCGATATTATTTGTGGGTTGCAATCAGCGAATAATCTTGATTCCATCGTACAAAAATCATTCGCACCCCAAACACCCATTTTAATTTCAGGTGCAGCATTAGGACACTTACGGCCATTCATCCCTCTTTCTTACGCATTACGCGCTCCTCAAACGCCAATCAATGGACAAGTAAGACTAATGAGCAAAGACCTTTCTGTCAACTCGTTCATAACTTTCCAAACGCGTCCCAATGCCGAACGGCTATATACACCAAAGGTAGATATTTTACAACCTACAGACTCCACCAAAGTTTTAGGACGATACATCGAAAACGGATTGCCTGCCATACTCTATGGACAAGGGAAGCGTCCTTTCTTACTATATAGTTTCCCTATTGAAAGTAGTATCGATTTTCCAACTATATATTTAAACAGTCTATTCTTACTAACTCATGAGTAGAAGAAATTTACCTATTTATCAAGACATCCTTATTACGGGTATTGCTGCAGAAGGAAAAGCCATCACACGTATTGATGACATGGTTGTTTTTGTTCCCTATTGTGTGCCGGGCGATGTCGTCGATTTACAAGTCACTAAAAAGAAACACTCCTTTATGGAGGCACGTGTGCTGCAATATAAGTCGTATTCCCCACAACGTTGTCAACCCATCTGCGCACACTACGGCACGTGCGGTGGGTGCAAGTGGCAAATCCTGCCCTACGAGGAACAACTGCGCTACAAACAGCAACAAGTGGTGGATAACCTCACCCGAATAGGCAAGATAACCCTGCCGGATATTCAACCCATCTTAGGAAGTAAGCAAATCTATCACTATCGCAATAAGTTAGAGTTTACGTTTGCAGATCACCAATGGCTCACCACCGAGGAAATGAAAGCAGGTGTGCCCTTCCAACCGGGCTTAGGTTTTCATATACCCAACTGTTTTGATAAGGTGATGCAGGTCAATGAGTGTCACTTGATGGATCCTCTCAATGATGCTATCCGTAATGGTGTCTATCAGTTTGCAGTGGATCATCAGATGAGTTTCTACAACGAGCACGCTCATTGTGGTCAATTACGAAACCTGATGATTCGTAATAATGAGCAAGGCGAATATATGGTGGTCGTTGTCTTTGGCGAACCATTAACGAAAGAGGGCGAGGCATTATTGCACTATTTGCACGATGAATTCAAGCAAATTGTCAGTTTGCAATATGTCATCAATGAGAAGTTCAACGACACCATTGGTGATTTGGATGTACAGGTCTTCTATGGCGCAGAAGCCATCATCGAGAAGATGGAAAATCTACAGTTTAAGGTAGGACCTAAGTCGTTTTATCAGACCAACACTGAACAAGCCTACGAGTTATATAAGGTCGTGCGTAACTTTGCCCAACTAACGGGCAACGAATTGGTTTTTGACTTATATACCGGTACCGGTACGATTGCCAATTTCGTAGCTGCACAAGCCAAACAGGTCATTGGTATCGAGTACGTTCCCGAAGCCATTGAGGATGCCAAACTTAATGCTCAATACAACCATTTGGACAACACCCTTTTCTTTGCGGGGGACATGAAAGATATCCTCACGCAAGACTTTGTAGAGCAATACGGCAAGCCCGATGTAATCATCACCGATCCCCCTCGGGCGGGAATGCACGAGGATGTGATTAACACCATCTTGTTTGCTGCGCCCAAACGGATTGTGTATGTCAGTTGTAATCCTGCTACGCAGGCTCGCGATTTGAACCTACTTGATGGTGCGTATAAGGTCGTAGCCGTACAACCGGTAGATATGTTTCCGCACACCCAACATGTAGAGAATGTAGTTTTATTAGAACAACGATAATATGTATTTACTCAGTCTTTTATTCATTTATTTTGTCCAATTTACGGACAAGCAGGGCAGTCAGCCCATTGAGTTTAGTGAGCGTGCGCAAGCGCAACGCGAGTTATGGAACATTGAGACGGATAGTCTTGACTATGCCGTTAGTCCCATTTATCTTGACAGTATCCGTCAGTTAGGAGCAACAGTGATGCACTGTTCCCGTTGGATGAATGGTGCGACGGTGAAGGTAGTGGAAAGTGAAAGTATTGGAAAGATAAAAGCGTGTTCGTTTGTGGATTCGGTATATCTGACGAGGGATAACGCGAAAGAACAAGCCAACAAGTGGGACGAGATTAAGACGATGCCTTTCTCTGCCTCGCAAGCGAACCGAGACATCATGCAGTATTCTGATACACAGTTAAATGTGTATAATCTTTTAGCCTTACACGAAAGAGGTTATATCGGTCAAGGGATACAGATAGCGGTCATTGATGGCGGGTTCACTAATGCCAACACGCTGCATGTTTTTGATAGTGTTCGCTCACGCATCCTTGGTATCTACGATTTTACCGATGACACCGACGATTTTTATGGTCACACCGGAGGTCACGGCAGCATGTGTTTCAGCCTCATTGGCGGCTACACAGAGGGCTATGAAGGCTCGGCTATGGGTGCAGAGTACTATCTCATGCGCAGCGAAGAATATGCGACAGAAAGTCCCAAAGAGATGGATAACCTCGTCGTAGCCTTCGAGAAAGCCGATAGTTTGGGTATCAACGTGCTCTCTATCTCGTTGGGATACGCTTTGTTTGACAATCCCGAACTCAACCTTACTTATTCGCAGATGGACGGACGCTCTACGCGCGTCTCGCGTGCCGCTACTATTGCTGCTAAAAAAGGAATCCTTGTCTGCAATGCTGCCGGCAATGAAGGTAACAAAGACTGGAAGTATATCACCTCCCCTGCTGATGCCGATAGTATCCTTACCGTTGGCGCTGTGGGCGTGGATAGTGCGATGGCTACGTTCTCCAGTTATGGTCCAAGTGCTGACGGACGCGTCAAACCCGAAGTCTGTGCTGTTGGTCGCCAATCGGTTATTATCAATCCCGAGACGGACGTTTTGAGAAAAGGCAACGGCACCTCTTTTGCAACACCGCTGATGGCAGGATTGGCAGCCTGTGTATGGTCGGCTCATCCGCAAGAGACGGCTATGCAGATACGACAACGCATCATCGACTCCGCTCATAAGAAAAATACTCCCGATGAACGCTATGGATATGGCATTCCCGACGCGATGAAAGCAGCGGGAAATCCCGCTCCTACAAAGTTGAGAGTTGAGCGTTTAGAGTTGAGAGAGAGAAAAGTAGTACTTGAAAACGGGCAGGTCGTGATTGAGTGCCAAGGGAAGAAGTATAATGTTTTAGGGGTTAAGATGAACTAATAAAAAAAGGGTAAGCTTACTACATCGCACCGCTACAACCTCCTACCCTTGCTTCGGTCAAGACCTGGGGGAATTCAGAGGGAGCTGGTCGTATAGGACTTACCCTAAGAGAGCCAATTAACAATTGGGACTGCAAAGGTACGACAATTTTTTGATATAAACAAATAAATCTTCATTTTTTTGCAATAATTACGCTATTTTGGTAGAAAAATTCATTCAAGATAGGATTTTACAGGAACTTCCCTTCATTCCGAACGAAGATCAAGCCGCCCTACTAGAACAATTAGGGCAGTTTGTTCTTAATCCTTCAGAGAATAAAGTTTTTCTGCTACGAGGTTACGCCGGAACGGGTAAAACGAGTGTGGTTTCTGCGTTGGTTCGCGCACTGGATAAATTGCATTTGAATTGTGTATTACTCGCACCCACAGGCAGAGCTGCGAAGGTCTTATCGCATTATTCAGGATTTCCTGCTTTCACAATTCATAAATATATCTATCGCCAAGAGCGTATTGATGTAGAGAGTTTTGGTTTAGCAGAAAACAAAGCCACCAATACGCTATTTATTGTCGATGAATCCTCGATGATTGCCACTCAAACGGACAATTCAGCATTCGGAACAGGCAACCTCTTAGACGACCTCATCCACTTTGTGTATAATGGACATCATTGTTCTATACTTTTTGTAGGGGACAATGCTCAATTACCTCCGGTTGGTCAGACCGAATCACTCGCACTACAAACTGCATCGTTAGCGAGTTTTGGATTAGAGGTCACCACCTCGGTATTATCGCAAGTGGCTCGACAAGCGCTCGGGTCAGAGATTCTTGTTAATGCCACGCGTATAAGACAGTCTTTGGCTACTGATTTACAAATAATCCCCATTACCGAAGGTGCCGATGTACAGCGATTTACAGGTGATCAACTCGTCGAATTATTAGAGAAATCGTATCAAGATGTAGGTGTAGAAGAAACGCTGATATTAACGAGGAGTAACAAACGTACAAACTTGTACAATCAAGGAGTGCGTAATCGTATTTTATGGCGTGAGGAATTATTATCTACAAGCGATAGGTTGATGGTAAGCAAAAACAACTATTTCTGGACGGAGCAATACGAAGACCTACCCTTCCTTGCCAATGGCGATTTGCTTGAAGTCGTCCGTTTACGCAACGAGCGGGAGATATATGGTTTTCATTTTGTGGATGCATCCTTGCGTGCCTTAGACTATGATTGGGAGATTGATGTCACCCTATGGTTAGATACTCTCACTACGGATTCACCGGAAGCCAACTATCAAATGCACAAAGACCTTTTTGCTCGTATTGCGGAAGATTATCCCGAGATTCGTTCCCGAAGAGAATTATGGAAAACAATAAAAGCCTCTCCTTATTATAATGCATTACAGGTTCGTTTTGCCTATGCAGTAACATGTCATAAAGCGCAAGGAGGACAATGGAAACATGTTTATATTGATCCGGGTAAACCGATTGAGGATTTGGCGACAGAGCAAGAAAGAAAAGACTATCTCCGATGGTTCTATACGGCGCTCACTCGTGCAACAGAGCATGTTTTCTTGCTGAAATACTAGAAAAACAAAAATAAATTTGCATATATGCAATTTTTTTTGTACCTTTGCGCGAAATTTGGTTAACCTTTATATAAAAATTACAAAAATTATGAACAGATTACGTTATTTAATTGGTTTAGGTCTTTGTCTGTGCCTACTACCCAGTTGTAAGGAAAAGATTGATGTGAACAACATTGATGCTCGTGCCGAAATTGATATGGGTCTTGTTTTGCCCATCGGTTCAGCGCATGCCACATTTGCTGATTTAATGTCAACAAAGACATTAGGAAATGATGTTTTTCTTGATGAAGAGGGGGTCATCAATTATAAACAAACACATCAGTATAAAGTTAATTTTCACCCCATTGACTTAGCAAGTTATGTTTCCAGTGGTGACAAAAGTGTTCCTGTACCGGTAATTATTCCAGGTCAACAGACGATTACTATTCCCTTAACCATACAATTAGAGAATGTCAACACATATTTATCAAATGAGCGTTTTGATAGCGTCATCATTACCGAGGCGACATTGGTTTCACGATTGACCAAGACAAACTTAGACGAATTATCTTGGGATTGGATAGATAAAGTTACTTTGCATTTAGGCGAACAGGTGTCTCGTCCTCAAGGGAAAGATATGGTTCTCTATGAAAAGGGAGATGGGGGAGGTTTTGATCGTTCCATCACAAGCACAATCACGGAGTGCTCTATGTGTTTGATGAAAAATCGTAATTTAGGTCCTGATGCCACATTGGATGATTACAATAACAACGTCATCAAAGTCTGGGAGCCTTCGGTTACTATTGACTTAACCGTGCCTTCGGTAGTTCAATCCTTTACACCGAGTAGCGGAGCCTCGCTCAATTATCATTGCACTTTCGCCATTCAAGATTATAGTGCTATTTGGGGCTTCTTCAAACCATCCAAAGAATTAGTCGTTCGCGATAGTATCGACCTTTCCAAAGAATGGGACTTATGGAAGTATTTCAAAAGTGCTTATCTGCCTTTTGATCGTCCAAAGGTTCAAATAAATGTAAACACCTCTGTTTCTGCTACAGTTCAGTTAACCATTAACGAACTTTTCATGCAGGACAAGGAAAACGTACAGAAGCACGCCACTTTTAATGGGTTAGAGCAAGGACTTTACACTTACACCGACTCAATTGGTTTAGACCCGTCTACCATTGGCAATCGTACTACTTATATTGCAACCATTGATAGTTCCCAAGCACACGGAAATTTAGACACCTGTTTTACCGTTTCTCCCTATCTTTGTGCCTTTGATTTCAATGTTAGTCCAAGGGATGCGCAGCACCATCCGCAAATGCGTTTGATTAACGATCCAGCCTCTGTATTGATTGATGTGGTTTCGATTTTCCCATTCTCATTGCGCCCCGGAGCGAACGTTATATACACGGACACTGTCCGCAACACAAACTTTACAGAAGTTGCATTAGATTCTCTTGTTAAGAAGATTAACGGTGTTGAGGAAATTAAAACGACGGATCTTAACTTATATATCCGCGCCACTAATGGCATTCCGTTGGATATAAAAGGTAAATGTACCTTCCGCGATGCGACAGGCAAGGATTTGCATATTGCGGATTCCACTCTTTTCTTTAAGGCGAATGATGTTACCACGTACGTTATTAGCGTTAAAGAGAGTGATTTCGCTCGTATTGCCACCACGAAGAGCATCACCATTGATGCTATAGGAAATGACGATTCTTTGAGAGATCATCCCGAATGTTATCCTATCAAAGTCAAAGGTAATTCCGATTTGACGATTTTCTTTGGTTTTGCAGGAAACATTGATGCTATTGTAAACTTTAATGAACTAATGAAATAATGAAGGCTATGAAAAAATATCTATTCTTATCTTTATCGCTATTCCTTGTTAGCGTTCAGGCGCAAGAGGTTAGTACACTATACTTCTTAGATAATGCCCCCATGCGGCATACGTTTAACCCTGCTTTTCAACCTGTGTCCAATGGTTATGTAAACTTCACACCACTCGGTTATATGAGTTCGTGGGAAGGCAACAATTCGCTCACCCTTTCGGATGTGCTGTTCCTCGGATCAAACGGAAAGACCGTCACACCTTTCCACCCTGAGTTTGGCAATCGCCAGAAGTTCTACAATAGTTTTAGGAATCCGACCTCTTTATATATGAGTAACACCCTCAATATCGTTGGGTTTGGCTTCCGCATCAAAGAGGCAGGTTATTTCACATTTGGCGCGATGTTGAAATTGGATGGCAATACCCGCATTCCCAAAGACCTCTTTGGTTACTTTTTAGACGGAGGCAAAGCGAGTCTTACGACCCCAACCACACTCAATCTCTCTTCCTTTGGCTCTAACACGCAAGTATATACCGAGATTTCAGGTGGCTATTCGCATAAGATTAACGATGTTTGGACTGTCGGTGGAAAGTTGAAATTCTTGATGGGTACCGCCTATATCGGCGCACAACATTCAGATTTAAGTCTCTCTGCGACAATTGACCAGATGAAATTTGCAGGTCACGGCAATATATTATTTGCGGGTCCGCTCAACCTCTCCTCCCTACCTGATAAGTTTAATTATGAGACGTTGCAGAACTACGATTTCTCGAAACTGCTCTATGATAATACGGGCGAAATAACATCGCTGATTATGAATTATATCAAACCTTCGGGATATGGTGCTGCTATTGACCTTGGTTTTACGGCTAAACCGGTGAAACAACTGCAAATCAGTGTGGCTGTCAATGACTTAGGTTTCATTTATTGGAATAATGGCATTAAATACAATGCCTCTGCCGATACCACTTTCTCGGGAGTGGGCAAGTTGGAATATTCCGATTATGTCTATAATGAGCAATTCAGTCCTGATAGCCTTTGGAGCGACGTGCAACGTCGCCTCATACGTTTAGGATCGGCTTACCAATTCGGTTCGCGCGAGAACCATTTCACCCGTATGGTTACCACCAAACTCAATGTTGGTATTGACGGTCAGTTCTTTGACAACCGCTTAGATGTAGGCGTACTTAGTAAGACGATGTTCTATAATGGGTATATCTCCGAAGAAGTGACATTCGGTTTAGCAGGTAAGCCTTGGCATTGGTTAAACTTAGCCGTCACCTACTCTCTGCTTGAGAATGGTAAATATAGTAACATCGGTGCCGGTCTGAGTTTGATGCCCTACGATGGTATTAACATGACCTTGGCGATGGACTATATACCTTTATATTACGCACCTATACAAGGGCAATATATTCTCCCATCTCGTAGCAAAGGTGTGAATTTCGCACTCAGTTTCAGCATCGTTTGGGGTACCAACAAAAAGAAAGAGAAAGAACCCGAACCCGTACTCGAGTATAAACCCATCCAACTCGAGATGGACAAACCCGTCGTTTCCGGCGTTGCTTTGGCAAGTGTAGAAGCAGAGAAGACGCAAGAGATTGCTAAGAACGATAGGGATAACGATGGTGTTGTTGACTGGGAAGACGAATGTCCGGATGTGCCGGGTCCTGCTTTCAATAAAGGTTGTCCGGAGATTAAGAAAGAGTTGCGTTCCTTACTCAAGAAAGCTATGCAAGGTATTCAGTTTGAGACGGGTAAAGCAACCATTCTCCCCTCTTCGTTCGGTATTCTCAACCGAATTGCTGTTCAGTTTATTGAGCACCCCGAATATGTGATTGAGGTTCAAGGTCACACCGATAATACCGGTAAATATGAGATGAACGTTGACCTGAGTCAACGTCGTGCCGAATCGGTTAGAGAGTTCCTCATTAACGCAGGTGTACCCGATAACCAGTTGAGCGCGAAGGGGTATGGTCCTGATCGTCCTATCGCTGATAACGAAACCAAAGCAGGTCGCGCTCAGAATCGTCGCGTAGAATTTGATATCACATTTGAACAGATACAAGTGCAGACGATTTACGAACACGCTGACTCGGTATCGGTAGAGACAATGTTTGTGAAATAACTATTAACATCAATCATTTATAAAAAATTATTATTATGGGACGCGCATTTGAATATCGCAAAGCAACCAAACTCAAACGTTGGGGTCACATGGCCCGCACATTCACTAAATTAGGTAAAGAAATCACTATCGCTGCCCGCGAAGGCGGTGCCGATCCGGACGGTAACCCTCGTCTGCGTATGCTTATTCAGCAGTGCAAACGCGAGAACATGCCGAAAGACAACATCGACCGCGCTATCAAGAAAGCCACCGATAAGGACTTCACCGATTACAAGGAAATCAATTACGAAGGTTACGGACCGCACGGCATTGCCATCTTCATCGAAACCGCTACCGACAACCACATGCGTACTGTGGCAAATATCCGTTCGTACTTCACCAAACACGGAGGCAACCTCGGTACACAAGGCTGCTTGCAGTTCCTCTTTGACCGTAAGGCTTGCTTCACCATCACATTGAAGGACGGCATCGATCTGGACGAACTTGAACTCGAACTCATCGACTTCGGCGTAGAAGAACTCGGTGTGGACGAGGAGGAGAACACGATCGTCATCTACTCCGACTTCGACCAATATGCCGAAATGCAGAAGTACTTAGAGGACCACGGCTTTGAGATCCAGTCTTGCGAGTTTGTTCGTATTCCGAACGATACCAAGACCCTAACCGACGAGCAACGCGAGTCTGTACAGAAACTCATTGATAAAATTGAGGAAGACGAAGATGTCCAAAATGTCTTCACCAATATCGCCGATTGATTCGTATTTCACTTTACTTCCCTCTCAGGCGCAGCAATTCACTGCGCTTGGGGAGTTGTATCGTGATTGGAATAGTAAGATCAACGTCATCTCTCGTAAAGACATTGATGCGCTTTACGAGCATCATGTGTTGCACTCGTTAGCGATTGCTAAAGTGTTGCATTTTAGTGATGGTTCGTCTATTCTTGATGTCGGCACCGGTGGTGGGTTCCCGGGTATTCCGTTGGCTATCCTCTTTCCTCAATGCCGGTTCACGCTCGTCGATTCGGTGGGTAAGAAAATCAAAGTGGCTTCGGAGATTGCCAAAGCCATTGGACTCACGAACGTAGAGTGTATTCAAGAGCGTATTGAGGACGAGAAACGCCAATACGATTTTGTGGTCAGTAGAGCGGTTATGCCCCTACCCGACCTTGTCAAACTGACGCGTAAGAATGTCAAACGACAGCAATCCAATGCGTTGCCGAACGGACTAATTGTGCTCAAGGGAGGTGAACTGCAAGCCGAAGTGGCTCCTTTCCATAAAATAGCGGAAGTAACCTCCGTCTCGGACTTCTTCCACGAAGAATATTTCAAAACCAAAAAAGTCATCTATTTACCAATATAACCCTACTCCCCTACCCCTCTACTCCCTTACTCCCAAAATGAATATCCATACTTTCTACTTCAATCCTTTCCGCGAGTGTACGTATATCGTCACCGATGGTGACAGCACCATCCTCATCGACCCGGGAATGCTCACAGAGAAAGAGCAAAGCCGTTTCAAGGACTATTGCGACACACACCATTTGGTTTTCACACATTTATTAGTCACGCACACGCACGAGGATCACATCTGTGGTTTGGAGTGGTTCCAAGGACAGTTCGGACCGATTGAAGTGAATCGTCTGCCAAAAGATTGGGAAGGTATCCCGACACCGGGGCATAAAGAAGATGCAGTGTGTTTTTATGTTCCGAAGGAGGGTGTGCTCTTTTCCGGAGATACCTTGTTTCTTGAGTCGATTGGTCGAACGGACTTGCCCGGAGGAGATATGGCGACGCTGATGCGCTCACTGAAGAAACTGACTGCCCTACCCGATGACACGGCCGTCTATCCCGGGCACGGCTACAGATATAGGCAGCAGTGCATTGAGCGGGTGCAGCAAAATAAAAACTGCCGGCCCTGCCAGCGGTGGGTACGACTATGAGTTCGGCTGGAACATGTCTATCCCCAATTATGCATTCAGAAGGC
>JAZQOG010000003.1:0-71400 GCA_045627765.1 Paludibacteraceae bacterium
TACAGTACAATAAGGCCGATGACCAATTGCGTTTCCGCTACTATAAGTCGGGCAAGAAAGAGGCTATTCAGATCTACCGTCTAACCGAAGTACCATCCGCACTGTACACGGCAACACACACCATTCCTGCCTGCCCCAAGATATTCCGTAATGGTCAGGTGCTGATTATCAAGAACGGTGCTACCTACAACGCCCTTGGCATACTGGAGAAATAAGACTGCGGTTCCGTGCTCAAGATAGGGGGGATTCGAGGGCACCGACCTCGCTGCGCGAGCCCACCTCGAAAACCCCAAGTCCTGCCGGAGGCGTCCTGCACAAGCAACAAGGGTTCTACTGAAATGCACAATCATGGCTAAACGCCATTCGTTGTATATACGGCTGCTTCCTTATGCGAGCAAGCTCTCAACGTTAGCCGACGTATATACAACAAAATGGAAACCCTTTCGAGTTTCCATTTTTGTTTGCGTTTCAGTATCAACCCTCGACGCTTGCGGAAGAGGGGGGATTCGAACCCCCGGTACAGTTACCCGTACGACAGTTTAGCAAACTGTTGGTTTCAGCCACTCACCCACCCTTCCTTTGCGTCGCCAAGCGAACGCTACAGAGTTGGACGTTTGTCCGAAATTGCTCCCTTTTTACGAAAGCGAGTGCAAAGGTACTGCTTTTTTTTGGATTGTGCAAATATTTTTGCATTTTTCTTCAAAAAACTTTCATTTCTCACACTTTTAGCTCTCCTATCTCCTCTATTTGCTTCTTAAACCGTTCTTGCCTAAAGGCTTTCCGTTTGCGCCATCTTACAAACCGAATAGCGTTACGAATAATGTAAAAAGTACACAGCAGCACATCCGCAAAAGCACCCCCAATCAGCAAATCGTGTGGCTCGTAAGAATACTCAACATTAAAAATCGGACTGAAAGAGGCAAAAGCAAAAGTACACGACACATAGTCAATCACCAAAATAAGTGCCACCGCCAACGAGATGGCAAGCGAAACGATGCGCCCCGTATAGAAATGTTTACCACGCTGACCTGCCATTCGCAAGAAGAACGCAACCAGCGGTCCTAAAACCAATATTATACCTAAAAATTCCATTTGCGAGTGCAAAGGTACTCCTTTTTTATTATATACGCAAGAAAAAAAGCAAAAAAACGCAAAAAAATTTGTGTATATCAAAAAAAAGTTGTAATTTTGCACGCTTTTTCGTCAGTAGGCACAAAAAAGTAGCCCCGAGGCAATGTATGAGGTGCGGTAAAATGAGCGGATAGCGGAAGCGCAGGAAGCGACATGACCCACCAGCAGCATAAAAGACCCCCCAAGCCGCCTATGACGAGTAATATTAAATTATTTTAGTACAATGTACGCAATTGTAGAAATGCAAGGTCAGCAATTCAAAGTAGAGGCTGGCAAAAAACTGTTCGTTAACCGAATGGAAGCCGAGAAAGGCGCCGAGGTTACGTTTGACAAAGTGCTGTTCGTTGAGAACGAAGGCAAGTTTAAAGTAGGAACTCCCACCGTTAAGGGAGCAAAGGTAGTTTGCGAAGTGCTCGATAACGAGTGCCGCGGAGAAAAAGTATTAGTCTTCCACAAGAAACGTCGTAAAGGCTATCGTAAGTTAAATGGTCACCGTCAAGATCTGACGAACCTTATTGTTAAAGAAATTTTAATTTAATCGATTATGGCACACAAGAAAGGTGTCGGTAGTTCTAAGAACGGCCGTGAATCAGAAAGCAAACGTTTAGGTTTGAAGCTCTTTGGTGGACAGTTCGCCAAAGCCGGAAATATTTTAGTTCGTCAACGTGGTACCGTCCACAATCCCGGTGAGAATGTAGGTATTGGTAAAGACCATACCTTGTTTGCATTGACCGATGGTATTGTGACCTTCCGCAAGAAACGCGACAATAGGTCTTACGTTTCGATTGAGCCCGTTGTTGCACAAGCATAACTATGCTCACATTAAAACAGATTTATGACAACCGTGAGGCCATCGTCTCGGGGTTGGAGAAAAAACACTTTCTCGGCGCTCAAGAAGCGATCGAGAAAGTTGTGTCTTTAGACCAAGACCGTAAGGCGGCACAGCAGAAACGCGATGCCGCAAGTCAACAGATGAACCAGATCGCTAAGTCGATCGGTCAGCTCATGGCACAAGGCAAACGCGAGGAAGCCGAAGAAGCCAAGAAACAAACCGGAACACTCAAGCAGGATATTGCTACTTTTGAAGCAGAGATGGCGCAAGCCGAAGAGGCTCAAACGGCTGTCTTACTCACTATTCCTAATGTTCCCTACGACCTCGTTCCCGAAGGCAAGTCAGCAGAAGATAATATCGCCGTCAAAATCGGGAATATTAAAGTGGAGAGTGAAAGTGAAAGTGAGTTTAAAAAGTTACAAGGGGGTGATTACCAAGGTAATCCGAGTTGTGGGGTAGCTTTGAAGGACTGGAAAGACGAGTGGAATCCTCAAACCAAAGAGGCTCGCCTACCCCACTGGGAACTCGCAAAGAAATATAACCTCATCGACTTTGACCTCGGTGTGAAGATATCGGGTGCCGGTTTTCCGGTGTATATCGGACAAGGAGCTCGCCTCCAACGCGCCCTCATCAATTTCTTCCTTGCCGAAGCGAACAAAGCCGGTTATACCGAGATTATGCCGCCTACCGTAGTCAATCAGGCTTCGGGTTATGGCACCGGTCAACTGCCCGACAAAGAGGGTCAGATGTACCACTGTGAGGTGGATGACCTCTATCTTATCCCCACAGCAGAAGTTCCCGTCACGAATATCTATCGCGATGTTATTTTGGACGAGGCACAACTGCCTATCAAGAACTGCGCCTATACCGAGTGTTTCCGTCGCGAAGCGGGTAGTTACGGCAAAGATGTGCGCGGACTGAACCGACTGCACGAGTTCTCAAAGATCGAGATCGTTCGTATCGATAGTCCCGAACACTCGGAACAGAGCCATCGCGAGATGCTCGACCACGTAGAAGGACTGCTCAAGAAACTGGAACTGCCCTACCGTATCCTGCGTCTATGCGGAGGAGATATGTCGTTTACGGCCGCTATCTGCTACGACTTTGAGGTTTATTCGGAGGCACAACACCGCTGGCTCGAAGTCAGTTCGACCTCGAACTTCGACACCTACCAAGCGAACCGACTCAAATGTCGTTACCGCAAAGCCGAAGATAAGAAAGTAACCCTCTGCCACACCCTCAATGGTTCGGCACTGGCATTGCCTCGTATCGTGGCAGCGTTGTTGGAGAATAACCAATGCGAAGAGGGTATCAGAATACCCAAAGCCCTACAACCCTATTTTGGGGACGAGATGATCAAGTGACAAAGGAACAAGGAACAAGGAACAAGGACAAATTAATGCGAATAAGATGGCTCATAGGATGTCTTGTACTAAGCTGTTTATGCAGTTTGGCGGCACCTAATGAGCCACCTTTGCGTATATTATGGATAGGCAATTCGTTTACCTATTTCGATAGTGCCCACGTCAAACTGCAAGCCATTGCAGAAGGCGAAGGGCGAGCGGTGCAGATCAATGCACAACTACAAGGCGGATATAGTTTTCAGCGACATCTACGTCGTGACGGAACGATGTCCGCTATTATGTATTATGTCTATGATGTGGCTATCTTGCAAGACCTCAGTCGCCATCCTGCTTTATACGCGCAGGCGCCCGAGCGCTGCGCGCTGATATCTAAGGACGCGCAAGAACTCACCGACCGTATTCACATCTATTCGCCTAATGCTAAGATCTGGCTCGAACAGACTTGGGCATTTGAAGATGGGAACTTCGGCGGATTCGGTAGTTACGAGGTTTTTGATGACCTCCTACGCGAAGGAACAGCGATGATTGCTCACAATATCGGTGCCGAGGTCGATCCTATCGGTGAGGCGTTTAAGGTGTGTCGTGAGACCCATCCCGAGATAGAACTCTATACTCCCGACCGCAAACACCCATCCGCCTACGGAGCCTATCTGAAGGCGTGCGTGACGTACGTGGCTATCTTTGGCCGACCGATTGTCAATGCCACCGATTGCGGACTGGATAGCGAATATTGCGCTATCTTGCGGGGTATCGCTAATGCGATCCTACAGACCGCTAGCGCTGAAAGACCGCAGGCAAAGCCTGCTGAAAGACCGGGCAAAGCCCTGAAAGAACGGAGCGAAGCTCCTGAAAGATACTCCTACAGCGAAGCGGTCATACAGCGAAGCGATCCTTCAGCCGCAGGCGGTCCTACAGTGAACGCAGCGAACGATCAATAAAACAATGAAATCAATCAGAGAACTATATAGAATAGGCATCGGTCCGTCGAGTAGTCACACGATGGGACCGCACAAGGCGGCACAGCTTTTCTATGCTCGCCACCAAGACGATGGTGCCAATCGTTTTGAAGTAACCTTATACGGCAGTCTCGCCGCTACAGGAAAGGGTCACATGACCGATGTGGCGATTGAGAGTGCTATCCCGGGTATAACGATACATTGGGAACCTCACATCTTCCTACCTTTCCATCCCAATGGAATGCGGTTCGTGGCCTACCGCGATGCCGAACAAATCGACGAATGGGTCATCTATAGCGTCGGTGGCGGTGCCATCAGCGAGGCTGAAGAGGCGGAAAGGCTGAAAGGCGGAAAGGATATCTACACGATGTCCACCATGACCGAGATACTCAAGTATTGCCAATACTCGGGCAAGAGTTTTTGGGAATATGTAGAGGATATCGAAGGTAAGGATATCTGGAACTTCCTCAGTGAGGTCTGGCACACGATGGTAGCGTCGGTAGAACGCGGATTGGATACCGAGGGTGTACTCCCTGGACCGCTTCATCTCCGTCGCAAAGCGAATATGTACTTAGTCAAAGCTTCGGGTTACAAAGATAATGTCCGCACACGCGGATTGGTCTTCGCTTATGCGTTAGCCGTAGCCGAAGAGAACGCTTCGGGAGGACAGATCGTTACCGCTCCTACCTGTGGTAGCAGTGGTGTGGTACCGGGTGTACTCTATCACCTCTGGCGCAGTCGCGAATACAGTGAGACACGAATGGTACACGCCCTCGCGACAGCGGCGTTGTTTGGTAATGTGGTCAAAGAGAATGCCTCTATCTCCGGTGCCGATGTCGGTTGCCAAGGCGAGGTAGGTGTCGCTTGTGCGATGGCTGCCGCAGCGGCAAACCAACTGTTCGGAGGCAGCGTAGCACAAATCGAATATGCGGCCGAGATGGGACTGGAACACCACTTAGGTATGACCTGCGACCCCGTGTGCGGAATGGTGCAGATTCCCTGTATCGAACGCAATGCTTATGCCGCAGCGCGAGCATTAGATGCGAACTTATATGCCAGTCTGACCGATGGCGCACACCGCGTCAGTTTTGATAAAGTCGTCGAAGTTATGAAACAGACCGGGCACGACCTGCCCTCGCTCTACAAAGAAACCAGCGAAGGTGGCCTCGCCCGCGATTACGCGCAGATGTAACCCTCGACCCCTCGAATAACCGAACAATCGAATAATCGAACAATCGAATAATCGAAAAATCGAAATAATGGAAAAAATCCTCACATACTCCCTCCCCCTCCTCTTCATCCTCCTCGGGATGGCAGCTATCCTCGCTGTTCGCTATAAAGAGGCGGAGAAACGTCGTCAGTGGGCGTTGCGTAAGGAGAGCCAAAAAATCATCTCCCCAATGCGAATGCAAGCCTACGAGCGCCTCGCGTTGCTGTTAGAGAGGACTACACCCGAACACCTGCTTTTAGGCGTAGCCGTACACGAACTCACTCCGGCACAACTGCAACAACACCTCCTACAGACGATTCGAGCAGAGTTTGACCACAACCTCTCTATGCAGGTCTATGTCAGTGATGAGGTGTGGGAAAAGATTATGCTGGCTAAGAACGAGATGCTGACGTTTGTGAATGCCGTTGCCTTGCAATTGCCTAAAAACAGTAGCACGATGGACTATGCGCAAAGCCTACTCCAAGCTTACGATAGTAATGGCGACACACCCAACCAACTGGCTTTAGAAGCCCTCAAAGATGAAGCGAAAACACTGCTGTAACATATTGTTTTTAGGAGTCTTATTGACCTTCATCGGTTGCAAGACCGACCCCGTTTGCCATCAGACACAGAAACCGCGTGCCGGACTGGCTGTGGATTCGATGATCGTGTGGAACGAGGCTATCTCTGCGTTGGTGATTAGCGACAAATGGGACACAGTTAGCGTCTTCGGCGTTCCCTCCGACTCGGCACTCGTGTACTACGGAACGAATATCCACCAAATCAACCTACCCCTCCGAGCCGATACCACCGTCACCCAATATCGTATCGACTGGAAAGGACTGTCCGATACCCTCTCTATCCACCACAACAACGACTATCAGTATATCTCTTTTGCCTGCGGATGCTTCGTCTATCATGTGATTGATAGCGTGTGGAGTACCCACCATTTTGTTCAAGACTTCTATATCACCGACTCTGACGTACAAGACAAGGGCGGAGAGAATATGCGTATTACTGTTCGATTCCGATGAGACGCCTACTGACCATATTACTCCTGTTGCCTGTCGCCTGTTGCCTATTGCCTGTCGCCTGCTACGCACAACAAGACTCCACCTTTGCCATCGTGGATAGCGTAGTCGTGGATAGTGTAACCATAGATAGTGTAGTCGTAGATAGTGTGGTCGTGGAACAACCACGAATAGTGGAACGGTTAAAGGACGGAACGCGGGTGTATGCGGATACGGCGATATACCAAGGGATGAACATCCACTTGGATTTGTTTACGCCGATCTTAGAGTTAGCTCGTTCAAAGGGGAAAGTGCAGAGTTACGAGATTGGACTGAGTTGGCGTTTGAAGCAGCGTATTTATCCTACGTTGGAATTAGGTTATGCGCGGGCGGATATCGAAGCCGAGGGGGCTCATCACAACGGACAAGGCGGGTTCTTCCGTGCCGGTATAGACTTGAACGGACTGAAAAAACGCCCCGAGCGACTGAATGCACTCTTAGTCGGTATTCGAGTAGGTACGGCGGTGCAAGATTATCAATTGACGAACGTACAAGTAAGTTCGCCTTATTGGGATGGTGGTGTGCCTTATCGGTTTGATCTGCCGCGTAAGGTGGGAGCCGACTGCTGGGGCGAGGTGGTGTTAGGCTGCCAAGTACAAGTGTGGGAAGGGTTTCAGATGGGTTGGAACTTCCGATTGAAGATACTATTTACCCGCAAAGCGAAAGACGGAGGTGCTTTGCCGGCTTATATCCCGGGCTTCGGCTATCGCGACGAATCCAACTGGGGTATCAACTACTTCATCGGCTACCATTTTTAGACCGGAGCAAAGCTCCTGAAAGACCGGGCAAAGCCCTGAAAGACCGCAGGCAAAGCCTGCTGAAAGACCGGAGCAAAGCTCCTGAAAGATAGTCCTACAGCGAAGCGGTCCTACAGCGAAGCGGTCGTACAGTGAACGAAGTGAACGATCAAAATATAAACAAACTTAAAAAACAAAACAATTATGAAAAACGAACAAAACAACGGAAAAGTAGTTGCGATAGTGACTATGATGTTCCTTTTCGCTATGATCTCGTTTGTAACGAACATGGCAGCGCCGTTTGGCACGATTTGGAAATTCCAGTACGACTGGAGTGGTATGATGGGTAACATGATGAACTTTGCTGCCTATCTGTTTATGGGTATTCCGGCAGGTCTGCTGCTTAACAAAATCGGCTACCGCAAGACCGCATTAGTAGCTTTGGTCTTTGGATTCGTAGGTATTGCCGTGCAGTTCCTCTCCAGCCGTGTAGGCGCTACGCAACCCGTCTTTGGGGGTGTGATTAACCTCAATTACTTCATTTATCTCATTGGTGCTTTCATCTGTGGTTTCAGTGTTTGTATCCTCAACACCGTGGTTAACCCGATGCTCAATGTACTTGGTGGCGGTGGTAACAAAGGTAACCAATATATCCAGATCGGTGGTAGCCTTAACTCCTTAATGGGTACCGTTACGCCTATGCTCGTTGGTGTGATGATTGGTGAGGTAACCGATAAGACTTCGATGACCGACGTGGCTCCGTTGTTGCTTATCGCGATGGCGGTGTTCGCTGTGGCGTTTATCATTATCTATTTCACCAAACTCGTTGAGCCCGAACAAGAGGCAATGAATGTCAAAGAGGGTATCAAGGGCGCACTTCACTACAAACGCCTTGTGTTTGGTGTGATTGCTATCTTCTTCTATGTAGGTGTAGAAGTGGGTATTCCCGGCGAGATGATTTTCTACGTTTCGAATATGCCTATCGAGCACGCTACCGCTGTAGCCGGTTCGTTGGCTGCTATCTATTGGTTGCTGATGTTAGTCGGTCGTTTCACCAGTACGTTTATCAGTGGTAAGGTTTCTCCTCGCACACAGATCATCGCCGTATCGAGTTTGGCTATTCTGTTCTTGTTGTTAGGTATTTTCCTGCCCGAGACGATTACGATGAATGTCTATGGTATTGTACCCGTTAAGTGTTTGTTCTTCATCCTCTGTGGTCTGTGTACCAGTGTGATGTGGGGAGGTATCTTCAATCTCGCTACCGAGGGATTAGGCAAATACACGGCTGTTGCCAGTGGTATCTTCATGACCATGGTAGTCGGTGGAGGTGTGATGCCGCTTATCCAAGACGCTATTGCCCGTTCGGCAGGATATATGAGTTCTTATTGGCTCGTTGTTGCCATGGTAGTGTATATCCTTTGGTTCGCCGCCATGGGAAGCAAGAAAGAGTAACCGTGCATCGTGCATCGTAAATCGTGAATCATATGAAATCATCAATCGATTTATTAAACAGCGCAGCGAACAATATCCGTATCCTCGCTGCTGCCGCAGTAGAGAAAGCCAAATCCGGCCACCCGGGCGGAGCCATGGGCGGAGCGGACTTCATCAACGTTTTATTCTCCGAGTTCCTCGAATATGACCCGCAGAACCCTCAATGGGAGGCACGCGACCGTTTCTTCCTCGACCCGGGACACATGGCACCGATGCTGTATGCTACACTTTGTTTGGCGGGTAAGTATTCGTTAGCCGACCTGCAATCCCTTCGCCAATGGGGCAGTGTGACGCCGGGTCATCCGGAGTTATGCGTTGAGCGCGGCATTGAGAACACGTCGGGACCGCTCGGACAGGGACACACGTTTGCTGTCGGTGCAGCGATTGCAGCTAAGTGGATGAATGCGCGGTTTGGTGCAGTGCATAACCCGACGATCTATGCTTTCATCTCCGACGGGGGCATACAAGAGGAGATCAGTCAGGGAGCAGGACGAATAGCCGGACACCTCGGACTGAATAACCTCATTATGTTCTACGATAGCAACGATGTACAACTATCGACGTTGTGCGAGGCGGTGGACTCCGAAGATGTCGCACTCAAATATCAAGCGTGGAACTGGTATGTCCAGACGATTGACGGGAATAACCCTGCGGCTATTCGTCAAGCGTTGATGAATGCGAAGTCAGAGCCCTCGCGGCCGTCGTTGATCATAGGTAAGACGAGGATGGGACTCGGTTGTGTGACCGCAGAGGGAACGAGTTTTGAGGGCAAGTGCTCGACACATGGTAACCCGCTTTCTAAGTCCGGAGCCGACTTTGGTAAGACAATTGCTAATCTCGGGGGGAATCCCGATGAACCGTTTGTGATATTTCCTAATGTGCAGGAGTTGTATGATAAGCGGAAGGAGGAGCTGATTGAGTTGGCGAATAAACGTTATGAGGAGTATCACACGTGGCAGTTGAGCCATCCGGTGCTCGCTAAGGAATATGAGGCTTTCTTCTCCGGCGAGACTCCCGCTATTGATTGGTCGGTTATCGACCAAAAAGCCGGTGTGGCTACGCGTAATGCGAGTGCTACGGTGCTGAGTTATCTGGCGCAGAATGTAGGAAACATGATTGTGGCTAGTGCCGACCTTAGTAACTCCGATAAGACCGACGGTTTCCTCAAATATACGAAGGCTTTGACCAAGAACGATTTCTCGGGTCAGTTCCTGCAGGCGGGAGTGAGTGAACTCACCATGGCTTGTGTTTGTATAGGAATGGCATTGCACGGAGGAGTTATTCCGGCTTGTGGAACGTTCTTTGTGTTCTCTGACTATATGAAGCCTGCCGTTCGATTGGCTGCTTTGATGGAGTTACCGGTTATTTTTATCTGGAGTCACGATGCTTTCCGTGTGGGAGAGGACGGTCCTACCCATGAACCCGTAGAGCAAGAGGCTCAGATCCGTCTCATGGAGAAACTCAAGAACCATAGCGGTCATAACTCGATGTTAGTCTTACGTCCGGCGGATGCAGAAGAGACCACCTTAGCTTGGCGTTTAGCTTTAGAGAACCATACTTGTCCGACAGGCTTGATCTTAAGTCGTCAAGATATCCCTTCTTTAGGAACGGTTGATGTCGAAGGTTTCCGTAAGGGGGCTTATATCGTGTCGAAAGACGACGATCCGCAAGTGGTGATGTTAGCCAGTGGCAGTGAGGTCTCTACCCTACTCTCTGCTGCCGAACTCTTGCGTCAGGAAGGCATTCGTGTGCAGGTCGTTAGTGTTCCCAGTGAAGGACTCTTCCGTAGTCAGTCTAAGGAGTATCAGGAACTCGTCTTGCCGAAGGGCGTTAAGCGTTTTGGTTTGACGGCAGGTCTGCCTTGTACGTTAGAGGGATTAGTGGGCGAGAACGGTCTGATCTGGGGCTTGGAGAGTTTTGGTTTCTCCGCTCCTTATAAGATCTTAGACGAGCACCTCGGCTTCACCGCCCCCCACGTCGTTGACCTCATCCACTCGATACTCTAATCCAGTCGAGATATGAAACATATTTATGCAATAATCCTATTAGTAGCCTTAACGATGTCCGTTAGGCTATGTTTTGCTCAAAAAGTATCGGCTTTTTATACCCTACCTGAAGGAGCATTTGTTTCCGGTACTGATGAAAAAGGGACCATAACCGATTGTGATATATACATACCCTATTCCACAAAAGATCAAACGTGGACATCTATTGATCCACAAGGAAATGGCACGTGGAAAATAGTTTCACAGGTAGTAGGTTACGGAAGTTCATATACTCGACCTTACGCCCAAATGAACTCGCATTATCAAGTTCCTCAATTAGAAGAAGAAGGTAAAGAACCCTATCAATACGGATCTATGGGAACGACTAATGACAGAAATACAGTACGCATTGGTGATAGTGTCTCCCATTTTATGACACCTGCTAAGTTAATATGCGACCGAGTGACAATACGGGAAATATCGAATGCCGGAAACAAGATTTTAGCACGCGCAGCATGTTATAACGCGAGCAAATATAATGTAATGGGATTATATTTTGATAATAAAGAGGTAATGTATATTGAAGGAGTACGTATTCCGATCACATCGTATGATGAAAATCATCCCGAAAAAGTTCCTTTTCCAGAAGCAGGCTCTCATATTAAAGTGAACATTTATCCCGCTAAAGTTATTGGAGGGAGAGAAGAAAACATAGCCGACCGAACACACGTATTAGCGAACCTGACGTTAACGGAAGACAATTATATTGCTAATGAAGAAGAAAATCAGTGCGGTGTGGTACAAGGTTATTTTCAAACGCCTATTTCAGTTAGTGGTCCATTTGTTGTAGAGTTATCTGAAATGCAGGAGAGCGGTTGTGACTTCAATATATGGGCATCCCGAGAACGTATTGGGTGTAACTATTGGGGATATCATGTAGAGGGCAATAAAGAGACCTATCATGATAGGTTCACTCCCGCCATATCAGTGAAGGCGATGTTCCCTGCACTATATTCGGAAGAAAGCGAAGAGACGGAAATTGTGATTCCTGCTGAGGGAATAGATAATACCCATGCGGAATGCCAAAGGACCATATACGCGAATATGACGTATAAAAAAGGGGAAAAAGGATTTAGTCATAACTCAAACGAGATAGAATGGTGCAAGATTTATAAGATGATGACCACCAAAGATCATGTGACCTTTGCGTTTACTGCCGAAGCAAACACAACCAACACCCCCCGCGAAGCGGATTTTGTGTTCTCGTTTAGGGGGAAAAGCCTCACCTATCACCTCTATCAACCACCGCAAGGACGGACAGTGGTGAGAAATGGACTAACAAAAGGGAACTTAGGAACCATCTGTGTCCCCTACCCCGTGACTGCATTAATGGGAGCAAGCCTTTGGGAGATAGCTTATCTAACAGACAACACCTTGGTATTAGAAGAAAGCCAGACAATGGAAGCAGGAGTACCCTATATATTCAAGGCAGAGAGAGAAAGAATAGAAGGAGTCATCGGGACAGCACAGCCAGAGCCGGAGGCACAAGCCAAGAATGGCTTGCACGGAACGCTAACGATAATGAGAGACGAGGAGTTGGAAGGGAAATACGTCATGGCGAATAATCAGTTGGTGAGATGCGGAAGCGGCTGCGAGTTAGGTCCCAACAGAGCCTATATGGAGCTCTCCGAAGTACCCACCACCGCCACTCCGGCAAAAGAAGGAGTAAGAAGAATGACGATGGGGATGGAAGTGACGACGGGATTACAAGGGACAAAGGACAAAGGAACAAGCGCCCAAAGGGCTACAAAGGACTATATGCGATGGATTGAGGATGGAATCATATATATACAGATGAACGGACAAGTAATAGGGATTAACGGACAACGAATATGGTAAAAAACACGTATCACAAGCCCGAGATATATACCGGTGTAATAGAAAACTGCCTCTTACTCAGTAGTGGCGAGCAGAGGCAGATGGGTGTGACGGTGAGTCACCAAAGCACGAACAACGTAAAAGGAGTCTAAGCCTTACCGAGGTCGAGGAATTCCTCCTTGAACTTACGGATGCAGAACACGAGCAGGGGTATCAGCAGTCCCGCGATAATCGAAGCCATACCGGTTTTGGAGATACGTGGGGATTTAGCTCTAGCTGCCATCTGCGGATGCTCAATCACCTTAATAGGCATAGCCGACGAGACTAACGCGAGGGCGTTCTCCTCTTTTTTCTCGATTAAGAACAAGTACTGTTCCTCTTTCGTTTGTTTCTCACGCTGCATGATAAGGAACGTGCGTTCCACTTCGGGCAGTTGTGCTAAGAAAGTAGAATACTTATTGATCTGGTCGCTAATATACTGCTGTTTGACTTGTAAGGAACGGCGTGCTTCGCTACTACCTTGTGCGATACTAACGCGTAACCTAGCGAGGACCTCATCAATAGCAAGAATCATAGGGTTATTAGCCAAAGCGGAAGCGGAGATAGTATGTCGATTCGTTATTTCCTCGTTATAGGTTTCCAATAAGTCATAGAGGTATCCTTCCTCGAGGTGGGCATAGATCATAGCCTCGTTATTGAGAACTTCGGGGTCGCTGAGTTGCTCGTTGATACGGTCATATTCGCGTAGTTGGAGAGAGATATCGGATTGTTCGATTTGATAATCATCGATGAGCGTGCGGTAGTTATCAGCTATATTGTCAAGATTGGTAATCTGATGCTCCATCTTATAGTTCTCAAGCGATATCTCTATCTCGTTCAGTTCGTTGGTGATGAGTTGGAGACGGTCTTCAAGGAATGCCTGTGTCTGTACAGCGAGCCGCAACTTATCGTGTGAATCGACTTGGCTATAGAGGTCGAGGAGCATATTAAGTATAGCGACCGCTTGTTGAGGGTTATTGGAAGAGGTCTTGAGGGTAATGACTTGTGATTCGCGTGTGAGTCGGTTGACTTCGATCTTTTCGAGTTGTTTATCGATAGTAGCGAGTCGTGGTTGGACGGTGATACGATATTTCTCGTCCTGCACTTTGACGCGGAACGTTTTAGCATGTTTGACGGGTTGTTCGTATTCGAGAGCGAACTCGGGGCAAGGGAAGACGGGTTCCCAGCGGAGGTGGTTTCGTTTCACGACTTGTAGGGTAAGGTGCAAGCTATCGACGATTTGTTCCATTAGGTCGCGTGAGGTAAGGATCTCGATTTCGTTGGTAGCGGATTTCTTAGTATCGGCTCCCATGATACTCATCATCTCACCTTGTTGTGTTTGCAGGTCGGGCACGCGGAGCATGATTGATGCGCGCACGTCGCGTGTATAGGGGGTAGAGAAGTAATAGAATACGCCTAAGACACAGCAGATAGCGACGCTGATGACGAAGGACCATTTGTGGTTCCATGACCACAGGATTAGTTTTTTTATATCCATAATAGCATTTACAATTTTACAATTTACAATTTACCATTTACAATTTAGCATTTACAATTTTACCATTTACAATTTACAATTTGGTTATTATTTAGCAAAGACGGAGCGTAGGGGTCGTACATTGACCACGTCGCCTTTGAGTAAGTAGTAGCAGGGTGATTTGACGACATCGGGAGAGGTGAGGTCCACGATGGTTTTTTTCACCTCTTGGTTTTCGGTACGAAGCACTTCGACTTGTGTATAACAGGCGTTTCGCGTCAGTCCGTTGGCAGCACCGATAGCCTCAAAGATCGTGACAGGTCGAGTGACCACGAGTTGTTGTGGCGATTTGACTTCGCCTAAGATAGAGATAGAAGCACTTGCGAACTTAACGATAACGAAAGGTTCTATCAGTTTGTCCTCGAGTTGTGCAAGGACTTTCATTTTCGTTTCAGTGAGAGTGAGTCCGAGAACGGTGATAGGTTCGAGCATAGGTAGTTGGATGGTACCGTCTTTGCTGACATAGTAGGAATACTCCGAGTTGAAAGGTTCTGCGGCGATGGGGTTAGAAGCGGCGACATAGACGAAGATCTCGTCACCCTCTTGGATCTTAAACTCGGGGTAATCGGATAGAGACATGTTTTGGTCGGCGCCCACGGCAAAGGTCATTTGTTTGACGGAGGTGCAACCGCTTAGCATGACGGAAGCGAGAAGGATAAAGAAGAACGTTCTTTTCATTGTTTTAGGAATCAATTATCGGTTAAAAATTTATTTTTCTTACGGCTGTTTTCTTCAAAGTCGGGCTCGATATCGGGCACTCGATAGTCCATCAACTGGCAAACGTGGTACCACCATCGTGAGTCTTTGGGGTGAGACTGTATGTTCTTTTGATAAAGGCGCGTCTTAATCGATTCGTGAGCATTGCAATAGAGCAGGAGCATAGTTATTCCTCCGATAAACAGGAACGCACCGGCGATGGTGATATAGAGTTGTCCTTCGAGGTTGAGCCCGAGCTTATAGCTTAAGTACCACGTAGCGGTTACAAGTATCCCAAGTACAACTTCAGCAATCGTCGTAAAAATATGACTATACCCAAGCGCAATGAACAAGTGATGCAAGTGCGTCTTATCGGGCACGAAAGGAGATTTCTTATGGGCAAGCCGCATACACATGACGCGCAGGGTATCGAAGACGGGCACGCTGACGACGGCAAGGAGCATCGCGATGACGTTCATTCCGACTTGGTCCATCTGGTTATTTGCCAGTCCTTCGGACGACATCACTCGGATGACGAACCAAGACACGAGCAGTCCCATGACCATGGTGCCGCCGTCGCCGATGAACATACAGCTTTTGCGGCCGAAGATATTATGCATCGAGAACGTGACGAGCGACCCTGCGAAGCAGAAAGCGAGTGCAGCATCGGCAGGATCAGCCATCTTATAGAAAATCGTACCAAAAAACAGCGCACAAGCAATACAGATAAGACTACTGAGCCCATTGATACCATCGACCATATTAAAAGCGTTGATGAGTCCGACACCGACGAAGACGGTGAGGGGTACGCCGATATACCATGAGAACGTGTGGACACCCCATAAGCCGTGGAAGGAGTCGATGCACATGCCGGAGCTATAGATCAGTCCGAGGATAGTGAGGGCTTCAATGAGTGCGCGTGTTCCGGCGCTGATACCGAGCACATCGTCGATAGAGCCGATATAGAGCATAACGAGGCAGGCGAGGATGACGGGCAAGAGATTACGGGTCATGGGGAAGAAGATCGCCGCGAGAATCAGCCCAACCGAGAGTCCGAAGAACACGGCGATGCCGCCGAGGACGGGAGTGGGTTGTTTTTGCAGTTTGCGTGCATCGGGGATATCCTCAATGTGTTTGAGTTTGGCGATGGTTAAGATACGATAGAAAATCCATTGGACCGCCAAGAGGGACACAAATGCGCAGCAAAAAAGCTTAAAGATAACGTCAAATCCGTACATAATTTTTCAATTGGACTGCAAAGGTAATACTTTTTTTTTGATTACGCAAATATATTTGCATATAATTTGCGGATTTTGCAAAAAAATTGACCTTTCTCTTGCATATATCAAAAAAAAGTCGTACCTTTGCACCCGATTTTGAAAAGTCGATTTTGAAAAACGCGGCATTAGCACATCGGTAGTGCATAAGCTTCCCAAGCTTAGGAGGAGGGTTCGACTCCCTTATGCCGCTCTCGGGGGGCTTCGCAAAGAAGCCCCGTTTTGTAAATAGTAAGCCGGTTCATCGCTGCTTTCGGGCAGAGGAAAGTCCGGGCTGCATAGAGCACCGCATCGGTTAACGGCCGACAGGCAGTAATGTTTGGTCACTGGTACAGAGACGAGTCGCCTTCGGGCGGGTGAAACGACTACACTGCGGGCAGCAAACTCAAGTATACCGACGTTCGAGGGCGGCTCGTCCAAGTCGGAGGGTAGAGCGCGATAGAATGGCGCAGTAATGCGACATCAAGATGAATGATGAACACCGAAAGGGACAGAACCCGGCTTATAGGCTTGCTATTTTAGCCCCCTCCCGACCTCCCCCGCAAGGGGAGGAGATGGGAAAGTGAAAGTGAAAGTGAAAGTGAAAGTGAAAGTGAATTAAAAAACAATAGATAATATGAAACACACCTTATTCTCATTAGCCATTTTGTTTTCCCTTAGTCTCAATGCTGCCCCAAAAATCGAACGAGCGGAGCCGCTCAGTTGGTGGACCGAGATGAACTGTCCGCTAACGCTGATGTTGCAAGGGCAAGACCTCGCCGATGCTGAGGTAACCATCAAGCCCTCCGAAGGACTGGTCGTAACCGGACAACACAATGCCGAGTCGCCGAATTACCTGTTCGTTAACTTAGACGTACAGAAAGAGGGGACATACACCATCACCGTCAAGAAAGGTAAGAAGAAGAGTTCCTTCAAATATACGATCGACACTCGTCGCAAAGGCAGTCGTGACCGGTTATCGTTCACGAGTGCGGACGTGATCTACCTTATCATGTCCGACCGTTTTGTAGATGGTGACGAGACCAACAACACCCTACCCCAATGCGCGGAAGCGGCGAACAAAGAGAATATCCATGGTCGTTGGGGCGGCGATATCCAAGGAATCATCAACTCGTTTGACCACATCCGCGAGTCGGGTGCCACTGCGATCTGGCCTACTCCGTTACTCTGCGACAACGAAGCGGCTTGGTCGTATCACGGTTATGCTTGCTCGGACTATTACCACATCGACCCTCGTTATGGTACCAACGACTTATATAAAGAGATGGTAGCGCAAGCGCACGCGAAAGGGATTAAAGTACTGATGGACATGGTTCCTAACCACTGTGGCGGTACCCATTGGTGGATGCAAGACCTGCCCTACACCGATTGGATCCATCAGTTTGACCATTATACCTCGACGAACAATGTCTTTTCCGCTAACTACGACATCAACGCTTCGCAATACGACCGCGACCTGAATAACGGCGGTTGGTTCGACCACATGATGCCGGACATGAACCTCTGTAATCCCGACTTGTTGCAATACTTCAAACAATGGGCAATCTGGTGGATTGAGTTCGCTAACCTCGACGGTCTGCGCGTAGATACGTATCCGTACGTAGATAAACTCCCCGCGGCAGAATGGTGCAAGGCTATTCGCGCAGAGTATCCGAACATCAATATCGTAGGTGAGTGTTGGACACGCCCTGCCTCTAACGTAGCCTATTGGCAAGCGGATGCTGCTAATGTAGACGGTTTCAATAGTTTCCTTCCTTCGGTGATGGACTTCCCTGTAGAGGAGGCTATTCGTCAAGCGTTAGAGAACGACGGACAAGCCTGGGGCGGAGGAATGATGCGCGTCTATGATGCCGTAGCCCAAGACTATCTCTATGCCAACGTGAACAAGCTGTTGTTGTTTGTGGGTAATCACGATATGGATCGTTTTGCGGATGTGGTGAAAGACAACGACCTTCGTCGTGTCAAACTCGGTATCACGATGATCGCCACGATGCGCGGTATCCCCCAAGTGTTTGCCGGAGATGAGTATGCCGTTCGTTCTTCGGACATGAAAATGGGACACTCGGGCTTGCGTCGCCCCTTACCGGACTACGAGACCTTGACGGCAGAGCAGAAAGACCTCTACGCTTATCACTGCCGGCTGTTTAAGTTCCGCGAGGCAGAACCGATCATTTGGTACGGTAAGACGATGCATTTTGCCGGTAGAGACAACACCTATGCTTATTTCCGCTATACGCCCGAAGGAGCTGTGTTTGTGTTCATTAACGCTTCGGACAACGAGCGTGAAGTGCCCGTTAGTCACTATAACGAGATTCTGGGAGAGTATAATCCCCAAGGCGTGAACGTGATGACGGGTGAAAGCATTGACCTATGCCCCTTCACCGCTCGTCAGAAGCCCATCAAAGTTGCTCCGCTGACGGCATTAGTGGTGAAATTAGGGAAATAAGATTACGCGAGTTTTTGCCAAAGGAAGGCGTCGGACTCCAGTGTCCACGCCATGAGGCGAGAAGCGAGTTGGTACTTAGCCGCTTCAAAGAGATGGGTAGCGTCCTCGTTCTTTACCGAGGTAAAAGCATACAACAAACGGAGATGGAGGAAGCCAAAGGCATAGTCCTCCATTTCTTTTAGTGCCTTACTCCCTACCCCTTGATGCCTAAACTCGGGCGCGAGATAGATACCTATCGCTGCTTTACGATTGCGTATATCCAAGTCAAAGAGGTCAATACAACCCGCTATCAGTCCATCGGACAAGATGATCAGGCGCAGTTGGCCGTCCTTGTAGATGTCGCCGGTAGAGGACGCGATATACTCGCGCAAGTCGTGTTGGGACAGCGGGTTATGGTTGTCTGACGAAGGCCAAGCGTTGGCGTCGTTCTCCCATTGATAAAGGTACGGGAGGTCGGTGGGTTCGAGTTTGCGTAATGTTAGCATATATATTTATTGTTTTGCGTTTCTATTTTTTTGTCTCTCACAGATTGCACAGATTTCACTGATTATTCTTTTATTATTCCTCCTATTTATTTATTATTTGTCTTTGTGAGCGAGCTCCCAATCCAAATAAATAAATCAATAGTAGGGACGGTCTCACTTCGCTTTGCTTCGCTCACCCGCCGTGTCTGCATTCGCAGCCACCTAATAAAAATTCCACAGATGGTGAGGTAAGTAAACTTCCATGTCCAATAAATAAATCATAATAAAAATTATTTATAGTTCATTCCACAGAACATTTACGCTAAGCATTAAGCAATAAACACTAAACAATAATCATCTGTGTAATATATCTCTCGATAATTTATTATTACACCGCTTTTTTGCGGTGTGGAAGGCGATGTCGGCTTTGCCGAAGAAGCCTTCTTTTTACTTTTTTGTTTTGGTTAGGTTATGGGAGCTTGCTCACGATAACATAACGAAAATAAAAAGAAATAATAAATTATCAATCAATCAGTGTAATCTGTGGAATCTGTGAGAGACCATTTTTCACCCTAATAAGCGGTCGAGGAGACCGCGGCGGCGAGGCTGGACTTCGATATTGCCTTCGGGAACGGGCTGATTGGCTCGGCCGGAGTGGATCATTTGGTAGATGATTCCCCAATCGGGCAGCCCGCCTAAGTTGCGGTCGTCGATATAGACATCCGCTACCACCTTACGATTGGTGCGCTCCTCGGGTTTTTCTTCGGGATAATTACTATTAACTGCATAAAACTCCAGTCCTTTGGACTTGCAGTATTCCACCGCCTCGTCCAAGAGTTCACCTTCACGCGAAGTCCAGAGGATAAGCTGGTGATGGTCCTCTTGTTGGAGTTTAATCAAGGTCTCAATGGCAAACGGAATAGGTTTGCCGATAGCGGGATATTCGTGAGTGACGAGCGTACCGTCAAAGTCAGTGGCGATGATCATTGTTTAGCGGGTTTAATAGGTTTCAACGTCGGGAGGGAGGAGTTCGAGTTGGATCTTGCGAGGAGTGGGTTTGGTGAAGTACCAACCGATAGCACCAATAGCTGCAACCCAAAGCATGGACTTGTAACCACCCATCCAATAGTAAGCAAAGATACCTAACACCATCACGTTGCTCACTAAGATGATGCGGATAATAGCCTCCTTCTTGTATTGGGCATATTTCTCGGTTTCATCCTCGATACGGCGAATCTTATCGCAACGGCGCTTGAAACCGTAAAGTCCCATCGGAATAAAGAACAAAGCGTCGGCAATGATGATATACTGCACCGTTTGTCCTAAGGGAGAAAGCGTAGGTAGCGGGTCAAAGACGCGAAAATAGTAAAAAAGCAAATAAGCAGTGAGACCGGAGATGAGGGTAAGAGCCATCATTCCGTAGTAGTACCAGTTGAGTTGTTTGGTTAGTTGTTGTTCCATTATTTTGTAAGTTTAGCGGGTTTAGCGGGTTTAGAGTTTGAATTCGGTGCGGTTGAGGATAGATCGGCCGAGGGTTATCTCGTCGGTATATTCGAGGTCATTGCCTACGGCAACGCCGCGAGCTATCTGACTTACTTTGAGTTGTCGTGCGCCTTCGATGAAAGGTGTCAAACGACGGTAGATATAGAAGTTCGTGGTGTCACCCTCCATCGTGGTAGGCAAGGCTAAGATAACCTCTTTTATCTGTTCGGGTTCGATACGCGCCACTAAGGAATCAATCTCAATGTCCTTCGGTCCTACCCCATCAATCGGTGAGATCACACCCCCAAGGACGTGGTACAAGCCGATGTATTGACCGGTGTTCTCAATGGACATCACGTCTTGGATATTCTCCACGATGCACACGGTCTGTCTATCGCGTTTGGGCGAAGCGCAGATGGAGCAAGTCTCTTGGTCGGAGATATTGTGGCAGATACGGCAATAGTGGACGTTCTGCTTGAGTTCGGTCAGTGCCGAAGCGAACGTCTGCACCCCCACTTCGGGTTGACGAAGTAAGTGCAAGACGAGCCGGAGGGCGGTTTTGCGTCCTATGCCCGGCAGCGAAGCAAACTGATTGACTGCGTTGCCTAATAATATGCTCGGATAATTATCCATTATTTTCTCGTTTCTTTTGTCTCTCAATTCTCCTTCTCCCGCCACCTCGCCGGAATCATTCGATAGGGGTAGCGTTCGCGTAAGTTATTGGCGTTCGGGCAGTCACAGCGGTGGATGCGGATACCTTTCGTTATACTGATAAACCCAAAGATCAAGTCACCCGGGTGGGGATTGCAACACTTCGAGAGGTTATAGTCCACGTTTTTGACGTTCATATCGACCTCAATGGCTAAAGACCCTAACCCTACCTTTCCCTCACAGGGCAAGGAGGTACTCTCCCCTTTGAGGGGAGCCGGAGGGGTCTGTTTGAGATCGGGATCGTCGAGGGTCTCATACACTTCGCGGAGGCGGAGGATATCCTCTTTTCCCGAGGCGATAGACTGATAGAGGTCAGAAACGGCTTTGTATCCTAACTTAGTAGCTGTACGCGCCAAGTCTCCCTCATCGAGTTCAATCTTCCAGTTTTTAAATCGTCTCTCTAATATCTCCCTACCCTCCGCGGAGTTTTTATACTCGACCTCTTTGAGGCATTGGTTGATTTTATTTTTCGCCTTCGCCGACACGATAAACGTCAACCAATCTTGTGTAGGACGTTGGTTGGGCGAAGTGATAATCTCTATTTGGTCGCCATTCTGCAAGACATGGCGAATAGGAACGTTTTGGTTGCGGATACGTCCACCCACGCAATGGCAGCCCACTTCGGAGTGGATAGAGAAGGCGAAGTCAAGCACGGTAGCGCCTGCCGGCAGGCGTTTGAGGTCACCGGTAGGCGTGAAGACATAGACGGCTTCCTTACCATTGAAGATATTACCGTGAACACCTTTATAGGACCAGTGAGCAGCGACTCCTTGTTCGGCTATCTCGTCCATTCGGACAGTACGGATCTGCACCTCCACCCATTTGTTATCGGGTCCGAGGACGGTAGTGTGTAGTGACTCGTACCCATTCTCTTTGGGCACAGATAGCCAGTCGCGCAGGCGCTTGGGGTTAGGTTGGAAGATATCGGTAATCAACGAATAGACTTGCCAGCAGTCGGATTTCTCCTTCTCGGGTTCGGAGTCAAGGATGATACGGATAGCGAAGAGGTCATAGATACGGTCGATGTCGCAATGCTGCGCCTGCATCTTGTGGTAGATGGAGTGAATGGATTTCGGGCGACCTTTGATGGTAAACTTAAATCCTGCCGCCGTTAGTTTGTCGCTAAGGGGAGCAATAAAACGAGCGATATAGGCATCGCGTTCCGACTTTTTCTCGTTTAGAGAGCGAGCGATATACTTATAGGTCTCATATTCGGTAAACTTAAGGGCAAGGTCTTCCATCTCCGTTTTAATCTGATACAGACCCAAACGGTGAGCCAAAGGCGCGTGCAAAGTAGCTGTTTCTTCAGCCACGTGACGACGTCTTGGTGAGTCACCTTCCTTATCCAATTCGCGCAACAAATTGAGGCGGTCAACAAGGATTTGATATAAGACTTTATTGCTATCTTCCATAATTTGGTGCAAAATTACAAAAAAATTTGCATATATCAAAAAAAAAGTGTAATTTTGCAGCAAATTTATAAAAATATACTTTAATATGAACACAAATCAGATTCTTCGCACCCTTTTAGTGGTAGCTATTGTAGCGTTAACGTACTTCTGCGTTTCGAGTGTTGTAACCCCTATTAAGTTCGAGCAAACGCGTTCGGAACGTGAGGTGGCTGTGGTTAAAAACTTAGTGGCTATTCGTACCGCTGAGGCAGAGTTTAAGATTGTCAATGGTCGTTTCACGGCTGATGCAGACTCGCTGCTTTATTTCCTCAAATACACTCCGAAGAAAGAGGTGTTGAAGGAAGGTAGTCTTACGGATAAGCAATTAGAATCCGGTATGACTGAGTTTCGTGCCGCTCGAATGATGCGTGCTGCTATTGCTCGCGCGAAGAGCAATAAGAAACTCGACCTGCCTACGATTGAAGACGCTTACGCTTACGTTTGGGCTAATGATAAAGAGATCATTGCTAATGGATTGCAAGGTTTCCGTCGTGACACCATATATAATAATATGATTGAGACCGTTTATAAAGGCGAATATACCGCTCAGACCATTGATCAGATTGTGGTTATTCCTTATACCAACGGCACACGTTTTGAGTTAGAGGTGAACGACAGTTATACCACCAGTCAAGGTATTCACGTTCCTTTGTTTGAGGCTCGCGCACATTATAACACCTATTTAGGTGACTTGAACAACCAAGAGCGCGTGAACTTGATTGATAAAGAGACGAAGTTAGAGCACTACCCGGGTTTGAAGGTAGGTTCTATCGAGGCTCCGAACAATAACGCAGGTAACTGGGAATGATTAGTGTAGAGTGGAGAGTGTAGAGTGTAGAGATATATGAGAATTATATCGGGTAAATATGGGGGGCGTCGATTGGCGCCCCCTAAAAATATAACCGCACGCCCAACGACGGACTTTGCAAAGGAGAGTTTATTTAACCTCCTCAATAATCGCATCGACTTTGAGGGGATTGATGTGTTAGACCTTTTTGCGGGAACAGGTGGTATTGGTTTAGAGTTTGCTTCCCGTGGTGCTCGCGAAGTCACGTCAGTGGAACTCGCACACACGCAGCAGAACTTCATCATCTCCGTTTGCAAGCAATTAGGTTGTACCAACGTACACCTTGTGCGAGCTGATGTGTTTAAGTTCTTACGGGCGTGTCATATCCAATACGACTTTATCTACGCCGATCCCCCTTACGACTTACCTACTCTTGCCACCCTACCCGACCTCATCTTTGAGGCAGGGATACTCAAGCCGGAGGGTTTATTTGTTTTGGAGCATAGTAAGACGAACGAGTTTTCCTCTCATCCTCATTGGCAGGAGACCCGCGAGTACGGCAGTGTCCACTTCTCGTTCTTCAAGTAAATGTCTCACACAGCAACTTTTTTAGGAAAGTGTCTACTAACTTAGGAATATGTCATGCATCGCCTGCCGATGCCGGTCAATCATAGGCGGGTGGTGTTACTGCTTAAGTTCGGCAAGATGTTGTTCCCACTTCCAGGCGGAGAGGAGGACATCGGAGATAGGGGTGTCCGCTTTCCAACCTAAGATAGTATTTGCCTTATCGGCTTTTGCCCACACTTGCTCAATATCCCCTTCACGACGACCGACAATCTCGTAAGGCAGTTTAACACCCGTCGCTTGTTCAAAACCACGGATAATCTCCAACACAGACAAACCACGACCGGTACCAAGATTAAACACTTCCACTTGATCCCTATTCGTTGCATTCAGCATTCGATCAATCGCCTTAACGTGCGCCTTTGCCAAATCCACTACATAGATATAATCGCGGATACAAGAGCCATCGGGCGTGTTATAGTCATTACCGAAGACACGCAGTTTCTCGCGTATTCCGGCTGCCGTTTGCGTCACAAATGGCAACAAGTTATTCGGCACTCCGTTGGGCAGTTCCCCTATCAAAGCAGACGGATGGGCACCAATAGGATTGAAGTAACGCAAGATAATCGCATTCAAATCCTTCTGGGCGTGCGCTTGGTCACAGATGATTTCCTCATTGATCTGCTTCGTATTACCGTACGGAGAAAGGGCTTTCTTGATAGGCGCCGTCTCATCTACCGGCAGGTGTTCGGCATCAGGTTGTCCATAGACGGTACAAGAGGACGAGAAAACGAGGTTACGCACCCCGTGCTGGTTCATTATATCCATCAGGTTGATGAGCGAACCTAAGTTATTGCGATAGTACATCAGCGGTTTCTCCACCGACTCGCCAACCGCTTTGCTCGCTGCGAAATGGATAACACCTTCGATATCGGGAAAACGATCAAAGACAGCATTAAAGTTCTTATAATCAAGGCAATCGACATTCTCAAAATCGGGTTTAACACCGGTAATCTGTTCTATGCCTTGCAAGACATCGATATTAGAGTTAGACAAGTTATCAACTATAGTCACTTGATAACCAGCCTGTATCAGTTCCACTACCGTGTGCGAACCGATATACCCCGTACCTCCAGTAACTAAGATTCTACTCATAATCAAAACAGTTTTTCGGGATAGTTTCCCTTGTGAATCAATGCATTAATCTTCATTATCACTTGTGGTTTATCCTCGGCATAGGTCACGCCAAACCACTTAGACGGAGTGTCTAAGACACGGCAAGTAGCCTTGCCCGCACGGATAAGGTCGTTGACCAACGTAGGGATATAGAACTCGGATTTGAGTTCTTTGCCTTTGGCATCTAAGAACGAACGGAATCCCTCTTCCGAATACTCAAAATACTCGGGAGTGAAGCCCCACATATTCATACTTACGGGTGTATTGAGAGGAATCTTAACATCCTTTCCTTGGTCGTCTTTATAGATAATATATTTGCCGACTTCCTCGATATTGATGCACTCAACCACGTCGGTGAGCAGGTTGTTCTCGTCCGTTTGGCAAACGCCACGATTGACGGTACCATTCTCGCTCAAGGTGTTTTGTACGCGATACCCCACCATACAATACTGTCCTTTCGTTCCCTCCACACTCATAAGATAATCCGCTAAGATCTTGAAGGACTCTTGTCCATAGAAATCGTCGGCATTGATGACAGCAAAAGGTTCGTGAATGAGTTCTTTTCCCATCAGAACGGCGTGATTCGTACCCCAAGGTTTGGTGCGCCCTTCGGGAACGGTATAGCCTTCGGGTAGTTTGTCAATGGATTGGAAACAAACTTCACAAGGAATCTTATTTTCGTACTTGGATAGGATAACCTTACGAAAATCGGCTTCAAAGTCCTTGCGAATAACAAAGACGACTTTACCGAATCCACCGCGCATAGCATCAAAGACGCTATAATCCATAATCGTTTCTCCATTAGGACCGATGCTGTCTAATTGTTTGAGTCCGCCGTATCGGCTCCCCATTCCAGCTGCCAAAATAAATAATGTTGGTTTCATAAAAATTAATCTATTTGTGTATCTTTTATATCGTGTTGTTTATACCATTCTGCACGGCGACGCATAAAGTCTGGATGTTCCTCCTCCCATTTGATACGTTTGGCTTTGAAGTCCGGATTATTTTCCTCAAACACCGCGCGTTTACGCATAAAGAAATCGTGTTGGCGTTGCAAATAGGAATTGGTACGCTCTTCAAACTTAGTACGATGGACAAGCCACAAGCCGTTCATCTCGGAGCAGTTTCCTGCCGTCATAAACACTTGGAAGTGATTTTCATTGAGGAACTTACAAAGTGATGCATATTCATCGGTTGTGAGTAATGTCTGTATCTCAATCTGTTTCTCTCCCGAATAGCCACCAACGACCTCGTACAAAGAGCAACCCCGCACGAGTTTGTCAATGATATATTGGCGAATGATCTCGTACTGAGGCGAGATGATACAAACGCGTTTACGTTTATTCAACGAGGCGGTGAAGTAGTCCACGACTAAACCATTGACCCAGGTTCCTATCAGGCCGATAATCACCATGCGAAAATCGTTGATAGCAAAAGCGGATAAACAGATGATGGCACCACCGATCGTGACGGAAGCACCAATGTCAAAATGCAGATACTTGTTGATGATCTTTGCCAAGATATCCAAACCGCCTGTCGAGGCGTTCATTCGGAACTCAAAGGCTTGGCAGATAGACAGTAACGCCACAAAGCATATAAGGTCAAACCACACATCGCCTAAGCCTAAGCCTGCGGACATAACACTATCTTTCACTTGTTCAAGGACATTGCCAAATCGGTCCAATATATACGGATTGCCGTGTACATCGAGTACAGTCTGTCCGAGTTGCAGTTGCTCTACCAGTTCGGGAGCAGGATTAGCGAAGATACGGTGGGTGAAGTTCGTATAAGGATAGATACGGTCCCATACTTGAATCAGCGGACCCAGAATCATTGCGGTATAAATGGTCTTTGCGCCAAACTCATTGCCTATCAGCAAGAAAGCGAGAATCAACAAGAAAGCGTTAATCGCCATCACGATGAACGATAATGTGTCGGCATTTCCCCCGATAACGGTGTTGACCACGAGGCTCAGACCCGAGATAGAACCTACAATAAGGTGACTGGGTAATAAGAAATAGTACACTGCAGCAGCTCCGCAGAACATTCCGATCGTCATTCCGATGAGTTCAACCCAGAACTTTTTTGTTTGTAAGGCATTAAAAAAAGTAATGCCTAAGTCTTTCCAATAAGCAGCAGTAAAATACTGTTTGAAGTGTTCGTTTTGCATGGTATCAATTGTGTGTGTTTCCAATGATTGTTCCCTCTTGTGAAGGGTGAATGAAGGAGCGAATATAAATAGGGATATTCTTCTCTATGAGCGGACTCACCGTCTCGGGGTGAATGATTTGTGCGCCCGCTTGCGCCATCTCTCGTGCCTGTTCGTAGGTGATAGAAGACAGCAAGACAGCATCCTTGACTTTACGAGGGTCAGCGCTGTAGATACCTGCCACGTCCTTCCATAAAGTCACGGACTGAGCGTCTAACAGATTAGCGAGAATAGCCGCGGAATAGTCTGATCCCTCACGCCCTAACGTGGTGCGGCGACCATCGGCTGTTCCGCCTATAAACCCTTGTGCCACATAGACATGGGCAGGGTGAGTGTGCATAAATTGTTTGAGGAGTGTGCGCGTAGTATCAAAATCCACCTTCGCGTGTCTAAATGAGGCATCGGTACGCAAGATCTGCGTCATGTCTATCCACTGATTGGCAATACCAATGTGGTTGAGGTAAGCACTGATAAAACGCGAAGACTGGAGTTCGCCCGTACTAACGACTTGGTCGTATAGTTCGTCAAAAGCCTCGCCTTGGTAACAGTCGTCCCCTGCTAAGGCTTGTGTGAACACTTCCAATTCGTTGGTGGTCTTACCCATCGCAGAGACTACGATGACAAGGTCGTCCGTTTCTTGACTGACTATCTGCGCAAGGTTATGAATACGCTCCGCATTCTTAACCGACGCACCGCCAAACTTATAGATTTTCATGATGGATATTAGCCATTTTGATTGCTGTGACAGCCCCTTCTACGCCTTTGTTACCGAGTTTTCCCCCTGCCCTATCCAACGCTTGTTGTTTATTGAGCGTAGTGAGAACCGAGAAGATAACCGGCACTTGTCCCTCCGTATTGAGCAGGGTTACCCCCTGCGTCACCGATTGACAGACATAATCGAAATGGGGCGTGTCCCCTTGAATGACGCAACCGATAACGATGACGGCATCCAGACGAGGCAAGCAGGTCTGTATCGTGCGCTTTGCTGCAAAAGTCAGTTCTACCGTACCCGGCACATGAGTGATGGAGATGTGATTATTCTTCACCCCATGTTTGAGCAAGGTGTCGATGGCTCCTTGCGCCATAGCATAAGTGATGTCCTTGTTCCAGTCTGCTACAATAATTGCGTAGCGCTGACGTGCAAGCACATCGGCGCTAGGCAATAAGGTTTCATCGTATTGGGATAAATCCGTAGTCATTATTGAGCAAGAGCAATATATTTATCGATATCTTGAGCCTCTTGGGACATAGGATAATCCGCCTTGATGGTCTCAAAAGCGTGTTTAGCCGCTTTCTTGTTGTCCATCTCAAGATATACGATACCCGCTTTCTTCAGCGACATAGGAGCAATCAACTTGTTGCCCGACTTAGCAGCTGCTTTGAAAGCGCTGATCGCTTTGTTGTACTCACCGAGTTCAACGTAAGCATCACCCAATAACTGATTAGCCGCAGGATCAATCGTTAAATCTTTTGCGGAGAACTTCTTAAGGAACTTAGCGGCTTGGTCGTATTCGCCTAATTGGTAGTAGCAAATACCGGCATAGAGGGCAGCCAGTTTACCTTGTTGGAAGAAACGATAGTCAGCAGCTACCTGCTCAAAACCGATGCAGTCAGCCTCGTCGCCATTGAGAGCTTTCGTGTAATCGCCTTGCAGGAAATAAGCCTCAGCTTTGGCGTTCTCGTTAGCTGCCTCTAACCCTTTCGGCTTGATGACATAATGACTCAGTGCCACAACACCGGCTACCACAGCGATAACACCAATAAGAATCCACTCAAGGAGGTTTTGGTTCTTCTCAAACCATAGACTTGCAGTATTGATGGCTTCGCCTACATTTTGGAGCTGCTCGTCTTCTTTTTTTACATTTTTCTTTGCCATAATTGTATAGTTTTATAAATTATTTTCAAAATCGAGTGCAAAGATACGATTTTTTTTCAATATGTGCAAATTTATTTTGTTTTTTGTGCAAAAAATTATTTCTGCTCTCCCAACTTTCGTTGCCACATTGCTTTCACATCTTCCCAACGATAGTAACAATCCTGCACAGGCGTAAGCCCAACAATAGGACGCTCTATCTCGTTGTAAAGCACTTTTACCAAAATATCGCGATTCTTCGATTCTTCGATTTTTCGATAGAAAATCATCTGTATATTCGAAGCCATGCAGATATTGCAATGTGCGATCCATTGTTGTTCAATCTCTTCGGGTTGCATCTCATTGCCGCCAATCTCTCCTATTCCCATGTTACTAACGATCGTCAGCATCGGGAAGTCGTGTCCAAAACGCAAGTCTGCTTGACAGTCACCAGCCTCAATCGCCTTATCGGCTTTATCGATCCACTCGGCAAGAGCGATATTAGCATTGTGGAGGCGCTTGGCACCTACCTCCGGCACATTGCAGAAATAGAGAGCGATATAATACGTCTTCTCCATTACATAGTAATATACCGTGGTCGTATCCATGTATCGGAGCACGTTGCAGTCAATATCAAAGTCTTGGCTAATAGCTGCCGTCTCATAGAGGTCGCGTTGCAGTTTACGAACATTGAGGTTCAGTCCGGTAGTATCCGTGAATAGACGTTCCACCACGACCGACTTATCGTAAGGCAGTTTGTTGAGAAGGGCATATTGGATACTATCGTGCGCCGCCTTAACAGGTTGATCGCTACCTGCGCAGTCGATATATTTCTGCGTCTGCTCGCCCGTGTCAAAGTCAAAATGGATATCGGTGTCGCACTTGGTTAGGCTATTGGTAAATGCGCACATAGAGATGATACAGCGTTGCACCATACTGGCAATGGAGCGGATATACACATTCTCGCCGCTGAACACTTCGGGAAAACGCTCGTACATCCGTTTAGCGATAGCGGCGTGTTCGCGTTCGCCTCGGTCAGTGAGACGACCGTCCATCTTGTTATAGGACGCTATCACGGCTTGGGTGATAGGTATCAGTTCGCTTCCCGTGCGAGTGAGTACGCCCATCGAGTCAGCCTTATAGAGGACATCGAGCAAGCCCGTATAGTGCTTATCGCCCCAAGCGGAACGCGAGCCGTGACGGCCGTAGTGGCTGATATAGAAGGGTTGATAGCCCTCCGGAGCCGGTGTGTTCTGATAGCCGTCAGTACCGGCTATCGGGTATTCGTAAGAATGCAAGTTACACCCTATGCGGTGATAGTCCTGCTTGAGATCTTGAATGATTTGTTCATTACGCGCCGAGAGACTAATCGTCAGGCAGCAAGTCAATAGTAAGAGAATCGTTTTTTTCATAAATATTTTCTTTTTGCGTTTTTTCTTACCTTATCGGGCAACCTAAAACATTATATTTCTGTGCAGCACGAAGGAAGAGGATCTGACCATTCTCCATTATTTTGGTGGAGAGGGGTAGAGGAGTAGAGGTGGAGGGATGCTGTAGATCTTGCGGATCGGGCGTGTCTAAGACGACAACGGTACCATTCTTAATCTGCGCCTTCTCGTTGTTATAGTTCATGATATACCCATAGACGCACACGTACTCCCCTATTTGTAAATATAAGTGGTCGTCCGGCATAGTGCATTGAAAACCTTGGAAGGTTTCTTTTGAAGTTGACTCATCGTCCAACCAGAAGCCTTGATATTCGATAGAGTTCTTGACAGTGACATATCCCTTTACCCCATAGAAAGTGGTCGTTTGTTGACCTACGGGCAATGCCATTCCTATCGTTTTCGCCTGCGAAGCCATAATAAACGTAGTGTCCGTAGGTACAATAGGTTGTTCGGTGACGGTCACCACACAGGTAGCGATAAAGCCGCCATCAAGGGTTTGAGCCGTAATCGTAGCCTCTCCCTCGGCAATGGCTTTGATAGAGACGGTTTTGTCGTCCTCAAGGGAATGGTGAGAAGGATCCACGACAGCCACATTCGTATTAGACGAAGTCCACATCACCGCTTGGTTCGTGGCGGCTACCGGTTTGACCGCATAATAGAGGAAAATCTCTTGGTCAACGAGCATCTGTGCGGAAGTCTGACCTAACTCTATCCCCGTCACTTTGACCACCTCAACCGGCTGATTTCTCTTACGCATATAGACTTGTGGCAACAACATCGTGTTAGAGGTGTTAGAACTATAGATACAGAAACGAGGATTGTTATTATTGTTATTGTACAAGATACGACCATAGGACGTAGTGGTGCTCGCTATGGTGGTGTTATTGTTTTTAGTGTCCAGTGTCCACGTTACCGAACCCAAATCGAAACTCAGTTTCTTGGCAGCTATGGCACCTAATTTCTTTCCGTCTGCATTGATTAGCGTCCACGCTCCGTCTTGGATACCCAGTTTGTAGATGGCGATATCCGAGTTGTCTTCTATCGTAATGGTATTATCCACAATCTGCACTTGTTCGCAGTCAGCATAATTGGTATTATTTGTAGCATGCATAGAGTTGGTGGAGCAATAATGGACATTGTTATAAGTGGCTTCAATGATGATATCATCGCCCTCTTGAAGGGACGAAACATCGGTCACTAATTCAAAAATATCCGAAGGGACATACTCATTGGTAACGGTGATGTTACTTACGGCTGTAAACTCTCCGTCATGGGTCGTAACCGTTATTTTCGCCTTACCTGCTCCCACCGCACGAACGACACCGGTCGCAGAGACTTGTGCGACTTGAAGGTCAGAAGAAGTATAGGAGACTTTTCGGTCAGTAGCATTGATAGGTTGAAGGGTTGCCGTCAGTTGCTTGCGCTCATTGATTTTCAGCGTGGTAAAAGCAGGACTAACCGAGACGGAAGTGACGTGAATGGTGTCCATGGTACCAGGGCGCAGACCGATAATCGCGTCGATGTTCGTGGAAAAGTTATAACCATCTACCTTTAATGCCGATAAAGAGAAGAAGCCATTATCACTGCCTTCCCAACCCCAGTTAATATGAAACTTACCTTGTGCATCTCTTCCATCGCACACAAACTCGTGACCGCCATCGCTATCCTCACCGCCCATGACGATAGGGAATCCGGCCTCTAAGTCCGCATTGAAATACTCGGTGAACTTAGTAATAGATACCTTGTACTCTGCCGGTTCAAAAGAAGAAGAATAAGACCGTGACGAATAGGTAGTGATAAACTTATCCACATGGTAGCCAAAATGATCGACTAACCCATTCGCCATATCATCCGTAAAGGCACCACTGCCTTCCGAGCCGTATTGCATATCACAAGCCACTCCGGCGTGGTACATGAGTGTTGCCACGGCGGTTTTTTGCTTGGAAGTAGAGGATTTATACAAATAGGAAGGGAGCATATTTTTCCAATCGTAGGTGGTGTTTCCGTAATCAACCGTCAGTGTTTTTTTCGTTCCTGCCGAGTTAGTCCATTTATAGGAATGCGTGCCTATACCCTGCTCGGGATAGCACCATTTGTACATCACTTGTGCTGCTGCCGTTGCCACGCAGCCCGTCAAACAGCGTTTGTTATCCGAATCCAATGGGCACAAATTCGAATAGGGAGCTTCTTGATACCACGTTATCTCTATGCCATCCTTGTTAACGAGTAGCGGACCGATAGCCGTCGTTGCCATCGGTGCTTTAGCCGGAGCGTTGGTATCATTGGTAGCCGAGATAGCCTCCTGCAAGAGACGCAACCAGAAAGCCATATTTGGGTTGATGTTCGCATAATCCAACTGTCCATGATCGGAATAACCTAAGATCTCTTCCGTGCGGTCGTCGGCACTAACGATAACAAATCCGCCCTCGTTAGCCGTGTTAAAGATATAGAAAGCCGGCTCCTCGCTTTGGAGTTTCGCACGTTGGTGAATGAGCTGCATCGAAGCCGCTGTTGTGGGTGCTTTGTGAGGCCCAACTACGGTCTCGTTTCTAAACGTCGATGCGAGAGCAGCCGCCTCGTCTATGGTGCGGACAGCAGCAAAAAGGGACAAAGGACAAAGGACAAAGGATAAAAGGATAATTTTGATTGTTGATTTCATAATTGTAATAGATCTTTTTGTATTTGTAATTTCAGTTGTTCAAGGTTATCAAAGTGTTTTTCCCCTCGTACACGCGCGATGAGTTCGACCAAGACCGTTTGACCATAAAGATCTCCCTCAAAATGAGGAATATGCATCTCGATGGAATCGTTGATATTAAACAGTACGCGACGGAAGTTCCATTCAGCAATATACACCCCCGGCGCAGGAATAAGTTTGGTTTCATCCACTTCAATGTTCGCCGTCGGGAAACCAATCGTGCGCCCCAACGCCTTGCCATGCACCACTTTTCCTATCAACGGATAGGCGTAGCCTAACATCTCGTTGGCCTTGACGATCTCTCCCGCAGCAAGGGCTTGCCGTATCTGCGTAGAGGATATATGTTGGTCGGAGGACAATTCGGGAAGACGGATGATTTCTAATTTGTGATTGGTGATGGGTGATTGGTGATTGGTGCAACCAAAGCGGTGGTCGTAGCCCATAATGAGGACATCGACGTTATAGGAATCGTGAAGGAGTTGCGCAAACTCGTCTGCTGACAGGGTGTGAATCTGTTCAAAGTTAAAACGGAAGATCTCATCCGCGCCCATTCCTTTGAGCATAGCAATGCGCTCTTGGTAGGTGGTGAGTAACTTAGGAGATTTGCCTTGCAGCACTTTCTGCGGATGCTCGTCAAAGGTCACAATCGCGGACTTGAGTCCACGCTTCGCCGCCTCTTCCCTCAACTGAGAGAGGAGGTATTGGTGCCCTAAATGAACGCCATCAAAGAATCCTATGGTTGCAATGTAACGCATATCAATAGCGGGTCGTGGTCAGAATAGCGGAAAAGAAGATTCTTTTTTGCTTGAGGTGAGACACACTTCCAAATATCCTTTTGTTTCTCTTTGGGAGGAGTGTTATTCTTGTAGTTATATTTGCTCCAATAAGCCGCCGAATAATAGTAATCGGTGTTCCAATGGATAGGATGAATGGACGTGATATACTGCTGCATTGGTTCGTTCGCAAAGGCACGATCGAGATACCCACACTCGGCATTATACGAATACGAATAGTTGAGGATATCCATCGCCATGACCATATCCTTATAGCCTGCCTTGACCAGCATTTGTAGAGGTTCTTCTTGTCCGTAGGCGTTATAGTCGCCTAATAGGAGAATAGGAAGCCCCTCTTCCCCCGTAGGGCAGGGCGAATTGTGTTTGAGCGAGTCCAAAGCCGCTAAGATGTGCTTGATATTATCCACTCGTTTGGCATTCGCCACAGATGGTTCACCGCGCTTGGAACGAGGGTGATTGAGGGATATATAGAACGATTTACCCGTCGGGATATCTTCAAACGCCTGAATCATAAACCGATGGGCATAGATGTTGTTTCGGTTTTTATAGACATACTTCAACTCCCCTTGCGGGCGCACGCGTTCCTTATTATATATATAGCCTACCGAAATCGTGTCGCGGTCGATGGTATCGGTTACGACAAACGTATAACGGTCTTTGCGGCAGAGTTCGTTCATTCGTGCCGTCAACTCCGCCGGAGCCGACGAGCCTTGTTCTAACTCGCAAAGGGCATAGATGTCCGCACCTATACGCGTCAAGGCAGCCGCGGTCTTCTCGCATTGCCATTGGTGCTGGGCAGGTGTATTACGTTTGGTAGCATAACCGCCCACATGTACAAAATAGTTCTGCACATTCGCCGCACAGATGGTAATATTCGGTTTAGCGAGTTTAGCTGGTTTAACGAGTTTAGTAGGTTTGTAGTTTTTGAAACGAGGTTCGGCACCCGTCTGCAAAGTACGCGGTCCCATCACTTGTGCGGTGAGGTTAGTGATGGTTGCCCCAAGGTTAAGGCTAAAAGACGACTTGCATTGTAGTTTGATTCGCAGCGAGTCGTTGTAATGCCGCCAATACCAATATTGGGTTGAATCGCCATCGCCTAATCCGACAGCACGTTCTTCCGGAACGTATAAGCGTTCGGAAGATACGATAATCGAATCGTAGAACTTCCCACACACGATAAGAGGCGTAGTAATCGTTACTCTTTGTCCTTGGTACTTACTCCAATCGTGTTGGAGTTGTTCCATCGTCACCTTCGTTTGGGCGGACACGAACCCGACCCAAAAAAGGAGTATTAGATAAAAAACACAGCGTTTCAGCATCTTATTTCTGTGGTTTGGGAATACGATTGGTCTCCCCTATCGCCTCTTGTTGACAGACGAAGCGACAGAGGTGACAACCTACACATTTATGTCCATTGAGTTTGGGTTGACGCGTCTGCCAATCAAACTCGATAGCCTGATGACCGGCATCTTGGCAAGCCCCGTAGCAGCGACCGCAGCCAACGCATTTCTCGCGGATGAACTTAGGATAGACCATTGTCTTACGGTCTAACTTGTCGGGAAGCACAAAGGTCTTGAGTTCCGAACCCACCAAGTCGGACAGATGTTCTATGCGATGCTCTGCCATATAATGTTGCAGACCAATCGTCAGATCCTCAATAATACGATAGCCATACTGCATGACAGCCGTGCAGACTTGCACGTTTTGGCAACCGAGTTGAATGAACTCGAGTGCATCGCGCCAAGTCTCGATACCACCGATACCACTGAGTTGCAGTTGTTTGCCCGTTATTTGCAGCATCGGGTTCTTGCTCATGTCAAGGATATGCTTGAGAGCAATGGGTTTAACGGCATTGCCGGAATACCCACTAACGGTGCGTCTGCCGTTTACCATACCGGCTTGAGACATCGTAACAGACTTAATCGTATTGATAGCCGAGATTGCATCTGCTCCGGCAAAGGTAGCAGCCATCGCCACAGGAACCATCGAGGTGATATTCGGGGTCATCTTTGCAATGACAGGAATCGATACCGCCCGTTTAACAAACGTGGTATAGAAAGCCACTAATTCAGGATTCTGCCCTATATCTGAGCCTAAACCACGCGTCTTCATCTGCGGGCAGGAGAAGTTCAGTTCGAGCATATCCGCTCCTGCCGCCTCAGCCTGTTTGGCTAAAGTCTCCCAAGAGTCATCTGTCTGTCCCATGATGGAAGCCACAATAATCTTCGTAGGAAAGTCTTGCTTCAAACGACGTATAATAGCGAAGTTCTCCTCGGGCGTTTGCTCGCTGAGTTGCTCCATATTGCGAAACCCTGTGAAACTGCGATTCAAATCCTTGATAGCATCAAAACGAGGACTGACCTCCTCTATCTTCATATCCGTAATCGTCTTATAATAGACGCCACCCCACCCCATTTCTAAGGCACGCGCTATCATCTCGTAGTTCGTAGCGATAGCGGACGAAGCAAGGAAGAAAGGATTCTCACAATGAACGCCACAGAAGTCTATGGACAAGTCTATTGAGTTTAGAGTGGAGAGTTTAGAGTTTAGAGGGGAAGCGTGCAGATGTTCTGCCAGTTCTTTTATACGGATTGGCTGGTCAGGATGGATACACGCTTTCTGACAAGGAGCATCACAATCGGCACAAGCATCAGTAAGCCATTGTCCGGCTAAGTCATCGTTACCAAAACGAATGGCACGAATACCTCGAGCCGGATGCAGACCTTTGGGGCAAGCACTATTACAAGGTGCTGAGAAACAAAGGAGGCAGTCAAAAGCCTCGGCTTGGATGTTGTACATTATTGGAGGTTCTTTAAATCATCAATAAACTGATCTATCAGAGCTTCACTGACGTGTTGCATGACAACAACGTGAGCTATCTCTCCGCCCATCTTAGCATCATAACCGGTAGCGAGATTGTACTTCTCTATTACAGCATCACTCGGACGTTTCATCACAACAGTATTACTGAACTCATTAATCCAGTGAGGATAACCCATCTCGGTAAGACGCTTATCGAAATAGCGGGTATGTTCAATCATACCTTGCGCTTGTTGCGACCAGCGTTCGGCACCTACTTTATGAATCAACCACCAGAACTTAAGCACCGGTTGTGTAGGACGAGAGCAGTTGATCATCTTCATGTTCTTATTCAGATAAGGGATGTCATAACGAGTCTGTTGGTCATACACATCCTTCGATGTCAAGAACAGACCTGCGGGTTCGTCCGAGCCAAAGAACTTATGCGCACTGATAGCAATGGACTGATAACCCATTTTCTTCTGGTTAAGTAAGTCCTTGTACTCCGTAAAGGGCAGATACCCACCAAACAAAGCGGCATCCACGTGACGATAAACCGCCATCTTCGGGAACTTAGCCAGCACTTTGTTCAAGGCTACTTGGTCATCTACAGCCCCTTTCATCGTCGAGCCCATCGCATATACGATAAGGCACGGACGATCGGGGTTGATACGTTTCTCTAACTCCTCGGGAATCATTCGTCCCATCGTGTCCGAAGGGATAAAACAAATGTCAAGGTTCTGCAAGTCTGCCAAGCGAGGATTGGAATAATGCGCTTCGTCAGAGACGTAGAAGATAGGCATCTTACCCGTCTGCGCATAGAGACAATTCACACCAAAGTAAATACCATGGTTGTTACCGTCCGTTCCGCTATTGGAAACGATACCCCACAGGTTATCCAAATCATAGCCATAGAAAGGCGCAAACCATTCAATGACTTCACGCTCAATCTGCAAAGCACCTGTGTGCATCACACCGGCACCGGCAAAAGGATCACCCACATTATTGCAAGCTACCGTAGCCAATTTATTAGCCGTGTACCACTCGTAATACTCTTGAAGTTCAATGTATTGGTTACAAGGATAGCCAATAATATTCAGTTTGTCTTGATACGTGTTTTGTGCCCACTCGTCTAATTGAGCATAACCGGACTTGGCAGGGTTCTTACAGCCCGTCATTAAGACTGCCAACACAACAGCAGCAAAGATTGATAAACGTTTCATAACTTTACTATCAAATTGTAAATGGTAAATTGTCAAATGGTAAATGGTAAATGGTCAAATAGTAAATTATTTCGTCCAATCGGTGGCAAGCATTCTCAAGTAGCTGCGATAGCGCCACTTAGCGTTATCTTGTGCGGCTTGGAAGAGCTCGGCTGCCTCGTTCGGATATTGTTTCATCACACTGGCAAAGCGCACTTCGCCCTTGAGGAAGTCTTCAAACTGCTCCCATTGAGGTTCTTTACTATCCAAGGTGAAGGGGTTCTTGCCTTCCGTTTCTAATTGTGGGTTATACCGCCACAAGTGCCAGTAACCGCAAGCCACTGCTTTTGCCTCTTCCTCTTGTGACTTACCCATTCCGGCTTTCAGACCGTGGTTGATACAAGGCGCATAGGCAATGATAAGCGATGGTCCGGGATAAGCCTCGGCTTCGCGGATAGCTTTCAGGGTCTGTGCTTGGTCAGCACCCATCGCCACTTGAGCCACATAGACATAGCCGTAGGTGGTAGCAATCATACCTAAGTCTTTCTTGCGCACGCGCTTACCCATGGCAGCGAATTTAGCAATCGCACCCAGAGGAGTCGATTTGGATGCTTGACCACCCGTATTCGAATAAACCTCCGTATCGAGTACGAGGATATTCACGTCCTCACCCGAAGCGATGACGTGGTCTAAGCCTCCGTAACCGATGTCGTACGAAGCACCGTCGCCACCGATGATCCATTGACTACGTTTAACAATATGATCCTTATATTTCAATATCTCCTTACAGGTGTCGCAACCGCAAGCCGTCATCGCAGCCACCATCGGCTCGTATAGGCGTTTGGTCACTTCGGCGGAGTTCTTATTCTCTAACCACTCGCGGAACATCGCTTTCAGTTCCTCCGAGCAACGAGTGCAGTCTTGCGCCTTGGTCATGAGATTAGCCAGACGCTCTTTGATCTTACGATGGGCTATCTGCATACCCAAACCATATTCGCAGAAGTCCTCAAACAACGAGTTGGACCAAGCGGGACCCTGTCCTTTCTCGTTCGTGGTATAAGGCGTAGAAGGAACCGAACCCGAATAGATAGACGTACAACCCGTCGCATTAGCAGCTATCTCACGATCACCAAAGAGTTGGCTGATGAGTTTCAGATACGGAGTCTCACCGCAACCCGAGCAAGCGCCCGAGAACTCAAACAATGGCGTAGCGAACTGCGAGTTCTTCACGTTCGATTGGATATCGATCAGATCTTGTTTGCTCTTGACATTATTCACGCAGTAATCCCAGTTCTTAGCCTCGCCTTCTTGTCCCTCTAATGGAACCATCGTCAACGCCTTACCTAACTTCGGATTACCCGGACATACATCGACGCAGTTGCCGCAGCCAAGGCAGTCCATCACACCCACTTGCATACGAAAATGCATACCCTTGAGAGCCGCAGGTGCTTTCATCTCACGCGTAGCCGCCTCAAAACCTTGTTTCTCCTGCTCATCCAAAACGAACGGACGAATACAAGCGTGAGGACAGACGTAAGCACATTTGTTACACTCAATACAGTTATCGGCATTCCAAACAGGTACGAATGCACTCACACCGCGTTTCTCATATTTAGCCGTTCCACTAGGCCAAGTACCATCCTCAATACCCTTGAAAGAAGAAACGGGCAACAGGTCACCGGCTTGCGCATTGATGGGACGAACAATATTAGCAATGAACGCAGGATCACCGGCTACCCCACTCTCCTCTTTCACTTCGATGTTCTTCCAAGCAGGATCGATATCTAATAAGTGATATTCGCCTCCTCGATCCACAGCTGCGTAGTTCTTGTTAACCACATCCTCTCCCTTCTTCCCATAAGACTTGAGAATGAAATGCTTCATCTCCTCAACGGCTTTCTCTACAGGAATAACCTCTGTGATACGGAAGAAAGCAGATTGCAGAATCGTGTTTGTGCGGTTGCCCAAACCAATCTCTTGGGCAATCTTCGTGGCGTTGATATAGTAGCAACGGATATCGTTCTCGGCGAAGTATTTCTTCACTTTATCGGGCAGGTTCTTTTTGAGTTCATCCCCACTCCAGATCGTGTTGAGCAGGAACGTGCCACCTTTCTGCAAGCCGCGCGTTACATCGTACATCTTCAGATAAGCCTGTACGTGGCATGCCACGAAGTTAGGCGTGGTCACCAAGTAGGTCGAACGGATAGGTTCGTCACCAAAACGCAAGTGCGAGCAGGTGAAACCACCCGATTTCTTACTATCGTAACTGAAATATGCTTGGCAATACTTATCGGTACCCTCACCGATAATCTTTACGGAGTTCTTGTTTGCACCTACGGTACCATCGGCACCTAAACCATAGAACTTAGCTTGGAACAGGCTCTTGTCACCCATCGCAATCTCCTCGCCTACGGGCAGCGAAGTGAAGGTTACATCATCGTTGATACCCACCGTGAAGTGATTCTTAGGTTGCGGCAGATTGAGGTTCTCATAAACAGCCAACATCTGTGCCGGCGTGGTATCATTGCTTCCTAATCCGTAACGACCACCTACTACCTCTATTTGGTTCAAGCCCAGTTCTTGCAGGGCATCTTTGACATCCAGATACAACGGCTCACCATTAGCCCCCGGCTCTTTCGTGCGGTCAAGCACGCAGATACGTTTGACGGACTTAGGCAATGCCTCTTGTAAGTATTTGAGGGAGAACGGACGATAGAGGTGTACGTTGATCATTCCTAATTTCTGTCCCTTGGCTGCCTCGTAGTCAATCACTTCCTTCAAGCATTCGCATACACTACCCATAGCGATGACCACATGTTCTGCATCTTCCGCACCATAGTAAGTGAAGGGGCGATAAGTACGCCCGGTGATCTTAGAGATCTCTTTCATATAATCAGATACGACATCCGCTACCTTATCATAATAGGTGTTACTGCTCTCGCGGTGAGCGAAGAACACATCGGGGTTCTCAGCCATACCTCGCATCACGGGGCGCATAGGGCTGAGAGCACGTTGGCGGAACTCATTGAGAGCTTCCATATCTACGAGCGGACGAAGGTCTTCCATATCCACCACTTCCACTTTCTGATATTCGTGCGAAGTACGGAAACCGTCAAAGAAATTGAGGAACGGAACTCTACTCTTAATCGTACTCAAGTGAGCCACACCTGCCAGATCCATCACCTCTTGTACACTACCCTCTGCGAGCATAGCAAAACCCGTTTGACGGCAAGCCATCACATCTTGGTGGTCACCAAAGATACAGAGCACATGGCTAGCCAATGTACGAGCCGATACATGGAAGACCGTCGGAATCAATTCACCTGCAATCTTATACATATTCGGGATCATCAATAACAATCCTTGACTAGCCGTAAAGGTCGTTGTTAATGCACCTGCAGCCAATGAACCATGCACAGCACCTGCTGCACCCCCTTCAGACTGCATCTCTTGAACTAATACCTGTTCTCCAAACATGTTCTGACGACCACCGGCTGCCCACTCATCTACATTCTCCGCCATAGGAGAGGATGGGGTGATAGGATAAATAGCGGCTACCTCAGTGAACATATACGCAATATGCGCCGCAGCCGTATTACCATCACAAGTCAAAAATTTTTTCTCTTTCATTCTATTGAAAATTTAAAAACGATACATTCATTAATATAAGAAGCCTAAGAGCCACAAGGGCATAAAATTACCACGCCCTGTTTCTAAGTCACCTACCGCACAGGGACGGATACTATCGCGCTCCGTTACATGCTCCTTCACATCAAAATAATACTTGCCATCTACCACGAACATCGCATTGCGTTCCGTGGCATTCACCTTATGGTCGGAGTGCAACGCCTGATAGAAATAGGTCTCATACTCCTCCATCGGCGTTAGGGTGCGCTCCAATGCCATGTTCGCAATATTCGTGTTTTGCATATACACCTTCGTGGGCTTCATCGGGTACTGCTTACCGTCCATATATAGGAGGTTCAGTAAACGCGCGTCCTTAAGGCATTTGATATAGTTCATCGTCGTGGCACGCGACATCGAGATATCCTCCGAGATATTACTGATATTCAAAGCGCATGGTGCCTCGCGAAGCATAATATGCAGCAATTTGCGTAGCTTGGGTAAGCACGACACATCAATCTGCTTGATAATCAATATATCCACCTCCAGCATCATGTTCATCATCTTTAGGAGCTCGGTCTTATAGTCCTTATTCTCGCGATAAGAGGGGAAATAACCACTACGCAAGTAGTTCTTAAAATAATACAAGGGGTGTACAAACTCGCATATCTCACGAGAGATAGAGCCGTGCGAACGAATAATCTCCTCCAACGTATAGGGTTGCAAGTGCAAGCCCGTCTGTAAGTTCAGATACTCACGGAACGAGAACCCACGCAAGTTATACATCTTCACGATGCCATTCAAATCCCTATTATCCTCTATCAACCGCATCACCGGAGAGGCTGAGAAGACAATATGCAAGTCATGGAAGCGATCGTGACAACGACGCAACTCCTTCGACCAGTTCGGATACTTGAATGTCTGGTCTAAGAAAAGATACTTACCTCCCGTCTTAACAAAGACGGACGCAAACTCCACGAGTGAGTGTTCCGTAAAATAGAAGTTATTCAGGTTCACGTACAGACACGACCGTCCACCGGCTTTCTTCTTACGAGCGACACCTGCCGCCATCTCATCGCTTACCTGTGCTTCTACCTCACGAGCACGTACTAATAACAAATCCGTCTTACCTACTCCACGTCCTCCTTTGATGGCTATCAGACGATCTTCCCAGTCAATTTCGTCCATTAATAAACGGCGAATCGGCATCTCTGCATGTGCCACCAAATAATCGTGCATTTGATAAAAAGCTTCTAACATAATAACGCAAATATTGAAATTTGGTGCAAAGATACAACTTTTTTTTCATATATGCAAGCGCGCGCGTTATTTTCCTAATAAAAAGTGTAAAAAAAGTAAAAAAAGAAAGGGGCTGCTAAGCAGTCCCTTTCGCTATACTCGCTACGGCAATTATTTGGAAATTGCGCCGCTCGGGCATACATCTGCGCATGTACCGCACTCGGTGCATACATCAGGATCAATGGAATAATGATCGCCTTCGGAAATAGCTCCCATCGGGCACTCATGTTTACAGGTGCCACAAGCGATACAATCATCAGAAATAACGTAAGCCATAATAAAAATTTTTAAGTTATACTTTGAGGTTGATTTTTAATTCGAGTGCAAAGATACTGCTTTTTTTTGATATGTGCAAATATATTCGCAAAAAAATGCAAAAATATGTTTATTTTTTCTTTTGCGACAGGGCAGCTAATAATTGTGCATTCGGTCCCGTCAGGGTTCCCGATGTCAATCCTTTCTGCTTGGCGTAGGTCGTCCAGTCTTTTGCTTCATGCTCCATTTTTAGGGGCAATCCCAACTGCAAGAAATGGCAATAAGCAATGCCTAACGCATCGGTGGCATCTAACTTTTTCGGCATTTTCTCATCAGGAATCTTCATGAACCGTTGCAGCATGTCCGCCACTTGCGATTTGTCCGAATGACCATTGCCCGTTATCGCCATCTTAACCTTCATCGGCGAATACTCGTTGATCGGCAAATCCCGACTCAAAGCTGCCGCAATCGCCACCCCTTGCGCATGCACAATCTTAATCATCGTTTGCGGGTTCTTATCCACAAACTGCGTCTCGATAGCCAACTCCGTAGGGTGCTGGGTATCAATGAGTTGCTGCAAGAAAAAGAACTCTTTTTGAAGGCGAGCATACTGTCCGTCTAACTTGTGTACATCCTCCACTCCAAAGTCCACTAACTGCACCTTGGAGCCCTCTGTATCGAGTATCGCCCAACCCATAAAAAGAGTACCCGGGTCGATGCCTAAAATACGATGATGAGAAACTAATTTATCTATCATTTTTCGGGAACAATATACACATCCTCGTCCGGAGCATGCATGTAATATTTTTCACGAGCATACTTCTCCAGACTGTCGGGATTCTGTAACATAATGAGTTCACGCTCCGCCTCTTTTGTCCCTTGATGGTATTGTTCTAACCGACGCTCCAACTGATGAATCTGGTGCGCACGACGCATTCGCTCAATCATACTTTGATTACCCACGAACATAATGACCACAAAGAATACAAAAAGCGTAATCGAATACTTGTTCAACAAGTATTTTTTACACCAATCTCCTATTTTTTGCCAATTTATCTGCATTTCGGCTGCAAAATTACAAAAAAGTTTGCAAATATGCAAAAAAAAGTGTAACTTTGCAGGCTAAAATATGAAAAAATCGTTATTTATCGGCTTTTGGCTCTTGATTGCGGTCGGAATTCACGCCGCTCAAGTGCTACCTATCACCAACGTGGACACATGGAGTGCCACCGAGTTGGCGGCGTATAAAGGACAAGAAGTTTGCTTCCCTGTTCCCGTTTATGTCAATAGTATTTATGGCGGACTCACCGTCTCCGTTCGACGGATGATGGTGGGCACGGAGACTTGTCTTCCTGCGTCTGCTGAATGGAAAAATTATGCCGCACGTAACAAAGCAGGACTATTCTCTCTCAATGGTGCCGGAAGCAACCACCGTTTAGGCGAGGTGATTGAAAACCTCGTTGTCAAAGTCAATAGTGCTTCCAGCGTCACCTATATCAGTGGTGATTGGGTCGCCAACTCGCGTGAGCAACTGTCCAAAGGTCCTGACATGAGTATTATCGACGAAAAAGGAGAGCACCGGTTACTGGTTTGCGCCATGAACCTCGAATATTACCTCGTTAGCAATTTTGGGGAAGGTTATGGTCCCGACAATGCCAAGGAACACGAACGCCAACGCAAGAAAGTGAGCGAAGCGCTCTCTAAGATTGATGCCGACATTTATGGCTTAGTGGAAGTACAAAAAGGCTCAGAGGCATTAAAAGAGATAACAAATGACTTAGACTCCCTTACCGGTAGAAAACATAAATTCATTACTGCCACCTCTACGGCTTCGGGATCACTTACGCAATCGGCTTTTATCTATTGCATGGAAATGGTACAGCAGTTCTCTCCCATCGTCGCAGTAGGTGGCGGTCCTGCCGATCGCCGTTTCATGGTGGAGTTCAAAGAGATCAGTACGGGCGAGACGTTCATCTATTCCATCAACCACTTCAAAGCTAAATCGGGTAACGGTTCCGGAAAAGATGACGACCAGCACGATGGGCAAGGCTTGTTCAATGCCACACGTACCGTGGAGGCACAGAATGTGATCAACACAGCCGCTCGTCTCAGTCAGAGTTATGAGGAGCCCGATATCCTCGCAATGGGAGACCTCAACTCCTACTCGATGGAGGATCCTATTCGCTTGTTTACCGATAACGAATGGACAAATCTCCACAAGTATTTTCACAAAAACGCCAGTTACACCTACCTCTACGGAGGCGAAGCCGGTATCTTAGACCACGCGTTGGCTACTCCCACTATGCTTCCGCAAGTCACGGGCGTACTCGCCTATCACATCAACTCCGATGAGGACGACCGATACACCTACGACAAGAGTTCGGATATAACGATGTTCCGCTCCTCCGACCACGATCCCGTCTTAGTCGGCTTACGTTTAAGTCAAGAAGCAGCGCTAAACGAGGTGTACCTCAACAATGAGACCGTTTATTTCGATGGCAAAGACATCATCGTTTATAACGCGTGTCCCACAACTAACCAACGCAGTTTTTATATCATCTATTCGCTCAATGGGCAAGTCATCCAACGAGGCGATATCACCACGGACGCCTACGTCATAAAGAGTCCGCTCAATGACGGACGACCTACTCCTCCCGGATTGTATATCATCCAAGTATATGCGAATAACAAGGTTCATAACTTTAAGATTATTGTTGAATGATGGATTTGTTTTCTGAAATAGAGACCCCAGAACGGGACGAGATTCTCGCCTTGCGTAAAGAGTTGGAGGAGCAGAACTACAAGTATTATGTTCTCAATGCTCCCACTATGTCCGACCGCGAGTTCGACGAGAAGATGCACCGTCTGCAAGACCTTGAGAAACGCTATCCGGACATGGATGACCCCAAAAGTCCAACCAAACATGTGGGTAGCGATTTAAGCAAGAAATCGGGTTTTGCCACCATCACCCATCGCTACCCTATGCTCTCACTCGCCAACACCTATAGCCGCGAGGAGGTCGTCGATTGGCTGAACAAAATGCCCTCTAATGCCGAGATCTGCTGCGAACTCAAATACGACGGACTCAGTATCTCTCTTTGGTACGAGAACGGGCAACTCACCCACGCTGTCACTCGCGGCGATGGTACCCGAGGCGACGATGTGATCGATAACATCAAGACGATTGCGAATGTCCCATGGACGATTGACAATAAGGATTCCATCGAACTCAGAGGCGAGGTGTTACTGCCTTGGGCGAACTTCGAAAAACTCAATCAGGAACGCGAGGCACAAGAGGAACCCCTCTTTGCCAATCCGCGTAATGCCGCCAGTGGAACCCTCAAACTGCAAGACCCACGCGAGGTGGCAAGACGAGGATTGACCACCTATTTATATTATATGTTAGGGGAACACCTACCCGCGGATAATCACTACGACCGATTGCAGATAGCCAAACAATGGGGATTCCCTATCAGTGATGCTATCCGTGTCTGCCATGGTATAGACGAAGTGATGGCGTTCATCAACTACTGGGACATTGAGCGCAAGAACTTACCCGTCGCTACCGATGGAATCGTACTGAAAGTGAATAATATCGCCCAGCAAGACGAACTGGGTTATACCGCCAAGACTCCGCGTTGGGCAATAGCCTATAAGTTCGCTGCCGAACGACAACAAACGACCTTACGCAAGATTACTTATCAAGTAGGCAGAACGGGTGTTATCACTCCTGTGGCAAACCTTGACCCCATACAACTCAGTGGCACCATCGTACAACGCGCCACCTTACATAACGAAGACTTCATTCGCCAACTCGGCATCGAAGAAGGCGACCAAGTGTGGGTAGAGAAAGGCGGTGAGATCATCCCTAAGATCGTCGCCAAAGTAAATCCTTCAGCCGAAGGCGGTCTTTCAGCGCAGCGGTCCTTCAGCTTTATCAAAACCTGCCCCGAATGCGGCACACCGCTTGTTCGTGTGGAAGGCGAAGCGGCTTGGCGTTGCCCGAACGACATCACCTGTCCCCCACAGATCAAAGGAAAAATAGAACATTTCGTTAGCCGTAAGGCAATGAACATTGACGGCTTAGGCGAGGAGACTATCGACCTACTCTTTGAACAAGGCCTACTCCACTCGATTGCAGACATCTACCACCTCACGCACGAGGACTTAGCCAAACAAGAACGATTGGGCAATAAGTCTGCCGATAATATCTTAGCTGGAATTGAAAAGTCCAAACAAGTGCCTTGGGCTCGTGTGCTCTTTGCCCTCGGAATACGGATGGTGGGCGAGACCACCGCCAAGAAGATTGCGCACGTCTTCCCTTCCATTGACCTTCTGCAATGGGCAACGAAAGAGCAACTCACCGCCATTGAGGATGTAGGCGACCAGATAGCCGAGAACATCATCGCCTATTTCAACGATATACGCAACCTCGACATCGTGCGCCAACTGCAAGAGGCAGGAATTACGTTTATCGGAACTTCCGGAAATTCCGGATTATCCGGTTCTCAGTTAAGCGGTAAGACCATCGTTATCTCGGGTACGTTTGAGCACCACTCGCGCGAGGAATATAAGGATATCATTGAAGCCCATGGAGGAAAGAACAGCGGTTCGGTCAGCGGCAAGACTTCGTTTATCCTTGCAGGCGAGAACATGGGGCCCGAGAAACGCAAGAAAGCAGAACAATTAGGAATAGCACTCGTCTCTGAAGATGAGTTTTTACAAATGATAAACTATGTTTGAGAATCTTAAACAATGGGTATTGGAGCGTGCCATTCGCAAACAGAAACCGCGCCAACCAAGACTAAGGAACTACGATAGCATGCGTAATGTGCTCGTCCTGTACAAGGAATCGACAGGAAAAGAGGCTATCGAACGACTAAAAAAACTACTCGTTGCCGATGGCAAAGAGGTTACTCTTTTTAGTTTTAGTGAACAGACAGAAGTCAATTTCTTTGAGAAGCCCTCCAAAGTCGTGATTGCAGACTTGCAAAAGATTCACTACGACCTGCTCATCGACTTGACGTTAGAGCCTTGTCGGCCGATGCATTACCTTGCCCTTTATGCTAGTGCAGACTGTAAGGCGGGGTTGGAACTCACCCACGGCATCTTGGATTTTATGATTGCCGTCTCCCAGCAGGTGACGACCACTTTCCTCTTTGAACAGATCCTCCGCTACCTCAAAATAATCAATAAGCAATCATGATACACGGTTTAGGCACTGCTCTTATTACTCCTTTCCTCGCCGATGGTTCGGTGGACTACGAAGGACTGGACAAACTGCTCGACATACAACTATCCGGGCACGTTGATTTTCTCGTTGTTCTCGGCACCACAGCGGAAGCTGCAACCATGACCGAACTAGAGAAACTGAACGTGTGGCAGTTCGTGATTCGTAAAGTAAACGGTCGTCTTCCCCTTGTCCTCGGTCTTGGGGGAAACAACACCCAAGCGCTTATCAATAGAATCAACAATCAACAAGCAGCAATCAGCAAGTATTGCTCAGCCATCTTGAGCGTTTGTCCTTACTATAACAAGCCTTCTCAAGAGGGTCTTTTCCAACATTTCTCCGCGATAGCAAAGGTCAGTCCCGTACCTATTATTTTATATAACGTGCCCGGGCGCACGGGCGTGAACCTCTTGCCCGAGACGGTGATGCGTATCTACGAGGCCTATCCCGACAAGATTATGGGTATCAAAGAAGCCTCCGGCAACCTCGAACAGATTAAGAAACTCATTGATTTGCGGAATCACCCTACCCCTCTACTCCCCTACTCCCCTACTCCCCTCAAAGTATTCAGTGGCGACGACAACCTCGCAGCCGAGTTGATGGCAGCCGGAGCTGACGGACTGATCTCTGTGGCTTCAAATGCCTATCCCGAGGCGTTTGGGCAGATTGTACACAATGCCGACCAAGCGCTTCAAGACCGCTACGCGGACTTAGTCAAATACTTATTCATCGAGGGTAATCCCAGTGGTATCAAGACCGTCCTCAGTCAGATGGGCGTGATCGAGAACCACCTGCGTTTACCGCTTGTTCCTAATTCCGAATCCGTTCAAAAACTTATACAACAATGTATACTTTCCTTATAGCTCTTGTTCTTCTCGTTTTAGGTTTCCTCTTTTACGGGCGTCTCGTAGAGAAGATTTTTGGTATCGACCCCAAAGCAAAGACACCTGCCGTTCAGCACCCCGACGGAGTCGATTATGTACCCATGTCGGGTTGGCGCATTTTCCTCGTGCAGTTCCTTAATATCGCCGGACTCGGTCCTATCTTTGGTGCGATCATGGGTATATTCTTTGGTCCTGCCGCTTTCCTTTGGATTGTGCTCGGAACGATCTTCGGCGGTGGCGTACACGATTACATGGCGGGAATGCTCTCCGTTCGCAAGAACGGCGCTTCTATGCCGGAGATTGTCAAGGACGAGATTGGTTCGGGCTTGGCTTATGTGGTGCGTATTTTTATTCTCGTGCTGTTGGTACTGCTGACCACCACGTTCATGACCGGTCCTGCTGCTTTGCTGCAAAACATGTGCCCACTACCCTCGATTGAGTATCATTCCTTACCTCTCGTTTGGTTAGGGATTATCTTCCTCTATTATACGATGGCGACCTTGCTGCCCGTTGATAAACTCATCGGACGTTTCTACCCTATTTTTGGAGCTATCCTTTTGTTTATGGGGTTAGGTATCATGGTTGTTATGCTCGGTTGGCATAGTACCGAAATGCCCGAACTCTCGGACGGTTTATACAATCGCCAACCGAACGGAATGCCAATCTTCCCGATGATGTTCGTGAGTATTGCTTGCGGTGCTATCAGCGGTTTTCACAGCACCCAGTCGCCCCTTATGGCGCGTTGTATGACCAACGAGCGCCAAGGACGATGGATCTTTTACGGAGCGATGGTAGCAGAAGGTATTCTTGCTCTTATCTGGGCAGCTGCTGCCGGCACGTTCTTTGCGGTTCCCGAACAAGGCATCTATGGTATTGACGGTCTGCAAGCGTTTGCAGCGCAACACCCGGGAGAGAACATTGCCGCACTCGTGGTCGATAAGATTAGTAAATCGTGGTTAGGTCAAATAGGCGGCTTCCTCGCTGTCTTGGGTGTAGTTGTTGCGCCTATCACTTCGGGTGATACCGCTTTGCGCAGTGCCCGACTGACGGTAGCGGACTTCTTACACATTGACCAAAAACCCATCCTCAATCGCTTGAAGATTGCTCTGCCTTTATTCGCAGCTGTGTTTGGAATGGCGTTTGTTGATTTCGATATCGTGTGGCGGTATTTCTCTTGGACGAACCAAACGATATCCGTCTTTATCTTGTGGTCGGCAACCCTCTTCCTCTATTCCAATAAGAAGGGCTATGGATTCCTCATCACACTTATTCCCGCCTTGTTTATGACCATGGTGAGTGTTAGTTATATCTTTATGGCTCCCGAAGGCTTAGACCTCGACCCCGAAGATCGTTGGATAGGTTATGTGGTCGGCGCACTCATCTGCAACGGACTATTGCTGGCGTTTGTCAGTTGGACCAAGTACCACAGCCTCCATCACATTGATAAGCTTAAAAAACTCCTTAGAAACTGGTCTAAATAGTAAATGGTAAATTGTCTAATGGTAAATGGTAAATGGTCTAATGGTAAATGGTAAATGGTCTAATGGTAAATGATAAAGATATTATCGAGATTCGTTGTCTCAATCGACCTCGCATCATCCAGCGCCATCTCAACGACTGCCGTGACGAGCGCCGCCCCTACGTGTTTATTACGGATACGATGCCTCCTTCAGCGGCAGCGGTCTTTCAGCGCAGCGGTCTTTCAGGCGAAGCCGGTCAGATTGGCACAATTCTCGTGCCAATCTCCTTCCTCGAAGAGGAAGTTTACAAATCCGAGATCTGCACTTACCTCGCGCGGAAGACGGGCGCAGAGATATTGCTCTTACTTGCGAACGATTATGGGACGAAAGCGAAACAGAACCTCAATAAAATTATCACACACATAGAGAAGGTGAAAGAGCGCACAGGAGAGGATATTCGTTATCGGGTGTTACAAGCGAAAAAGAACAGTTTCAGTCTTTCCAAGGAGGCGGTCGAACGCCAATCCGAGTGGAAAAACGACTTACTCATCCTCACCGCCAGTCGGGAGTACGGGTTAGACGATATCCTTTTCGGTCCACCCGAACGGCACGCTATTGCGCGTAGTCGTGTCCCCGTAATGCTCATCAATCCCCGTGCGGACCTCTTCTCCCTTTGCGACTAAATAAATGGTAAATGGTAAATTGTCAAATGGTAAATGGTAAATTGTAAATGGTCAAATGGTAAATGAATTAATCATCATCTGTGCTCCCAGCGGCAGTGGTAAATCCACGATGGTACACCACTTGCTCACCACCTACCCGGGTCGTTTTGAACTCTCTGTTTCCTGCACTACGCGTGCGCCGCGTGGACAAGAAGTCGATGGTCGTGAATACTATTTCATCACGCGTGAAGCGTTTGAGCAGAAGATTGCCGAAGGGGCTTTCATCGAACACGAGCAGGTGTATGAGGGGTTGTATTACGGTACACTCTATTCCGAGATTGACCGCATCCAAGCCAAAGGGGCTATTCCTATTTTCGATGTCGATGTGAAGGGTGGAATCAACTTAGAGCATATCTTTGGGGACAAGGCGCTTAGTATTTTTGTTTGTCCACCGAGTTTAGAGGAACTTAGTCGTCGTCTTCATGGTCGGGGAGACACTTCGGAGGAGATGATTCAGAAGCGTTTGGCAAAGGCGTCTATTGAGATGGCAGACGCAAAAGAGTTTGATGTTCAACTCATTAACGATAACCTCGAATCCGCTTTTAAGCAACTCGACGCCCTCGTCGCCCCATTGCTTTAGTACGACTTCCGCCTCTCCACCTCTCTCCCTGCCTCCAACCCCCTAACCTCAAAGGTATCTGCTCGGTATCTGCTCGGTTTCTACAGCAGACTTCAAAGAGTCTGTTAACTATTATCACCGAGACGTCACCGAACGGTTTTGCTCTTGTACGCGTATTCTAATCCGGAAAGTTTCTCGATTAAATCTTGTGTTAGTCGTGCTTTCATATAGATTATGGTTGTGCCGTATTGAAAACCATCTCTACGCGGCGGTTCTTTTGCCGACCTTCCGGTGTGCTGTTATCCGCCACAGGTTCGGTCAGACCCTTGCCTCGAGTCATAACACGACTTCCCGCTACACCACGTTCCATGAGACACTGTTTAACGGAGCGTACGCGATTGTAACTGAGTTTGAGGTTGTACTCAGCCGTATTCGTGTTATCCGTATGACCGATAAGCGTAATCGTCAAGTCTTTATGTTCCTGCATGAACTTAGCCAAGGCATCAAGCATCGGGAAGCTCTCTGGACGCACATCGTACTTATCCGAGTCAAAATAGATATTCTCAAGCACAATCGTATCGCCCGTGTAGAAAGTCTTGTTGGCGAAGGTGAGTTGAATACGTGGTAACGGTTTAGCTTCCACGTTGGCTATTTGGGCAGAACGAATAGCCGGTTTATTCGGCGTTGTTGATATACGCCCTACTCCCGGACGCGGACGTTTAGGACGGTCGTAAATTTCGTAATAGATATTGAGTTTAATACCTACGTTCCATGGCATACCGCGGAACTGACCAAACGCCTCGTCGTGGAAATGACTACGGACATGCTCTATCTTGCCGCCTACGGGATTAAAGGTGAGCAATGGTTCGTTTTGACAAGTTCTATAATCGGTGATACAACCCACATTAGCGTATGCAGCCAACTCGTAGTGTACCAACTCGCGATCTTCAGGTTGGCGCGTTGCAGGGCGTTTGCGACGAGGATGATAGGCGAACCATTTATCCATATTTACACCTAATTCAGCGCTGATTTGCGGATTGAACTTAAGGTGCAACTTATCCTTATAGGTCTGAGCATCTTCGTATAACCAATGATTAGGCATGTCGGAGTAATAGTCGATGGTCTTCTCGTCGAGCATAATACGATTGGCGCTGGTGGTGATACCATATCTGTCCCAAACGGGTAATCCGGCACGCAGTCCGGCTAACATATACATACCTTTATAGTCAAATCCAAACATCAGACGCAGTCCCAGTTCAATAGCGTGCTGTTTCTCGTCAAAGCCCGACAGCATCAACCGATACGTCATACTCTCATCGGGGAAGGCAACGGGTACGTCCATAGTTAGGTCACGCGGATCTTTGATGGAACTGCCGGCATACGAAGCGTCCAACCCTGCCACCATACGGAAAGCCTTATATTCGAGTTTGTATTGGAAGGCAAGACCGGCATTCGCTCCGCCGGGAGTCTTAAGACCTGCTTTATTGAGGAGGAACTGGCTATAGCCGCCATACGCACTACCTCCCACATAATGGACGGGCTTGTCATAGTCCAGTCGCAATGCTTTTGACCAGTCCTGGACGGTCAGCGACTGACTAAACTCCGCGTGCAGGGAAACAGCCAATAGACAGGTTAATATGACAAGACCTAAGCGTTTCATTCTTTATCGTGAATCAGTTTCTCGGGTTGTAATAGTTCTTTGCCTCGGAATAGGAGAATATAAACGCCTTCCGGTAGGCGGGTGTTAAAGTCAATGTATAAGGCATCATGTTCGGCACCGAAATAACCATGCTGAACGCAGTGGCCGCCAATGTCGTAGATGTCGTATGTACCGTTGGTGTTGGTCTTCACCCCTATCCTATTCGCTCCGGGACCGATGAGGTTATGGCTAATCTCCACTTCCTCTTTGAAGATGATGGTGTCGCGTTGCGGACGGGGGAAGTAAGCACACGTCGGGAAGGTCTTTCCGTCGTCGGTTCGGGTTAACTCCGCATAGTAAGGCGTGCCATATTCCAAGGTCGGACGAACGTAGATATACCCGTCGTGTTCACCGCGGGCGGTAAGAAGTGTATCCTCATGGAACCAGCGTATTTGACTAAACGTATAACCGCCGTTGTATTTCTCGTTGTAGAGGGCGAGCACGTCGTTCCAGCGTTGGAGTATGAGCCATGACGGATAGAAGATAGTGAAGGGCACTTGCTCCCAACGCAAGGTGTTACCGCAACTGTCACTCACCAGTACGTCCACGAAATAATTATCGGGACGCGGATAGCGAGTGCTGTCTTCGGGATCGTGCGGAATAGGTATGTCTATATGGATCGTTCCCGTTGCCCAATCTTCCTCACTGAGGTGAACGACGGTGTCGCGAATAGGCATCTTGTTCAGCGTCGGATTGGTGAAGTGCAGTCGGTACTCGTTCATCATACCCGAATGCAGGTCGAGGCTGAGACTTAGGTAGTCGTCATCGGCACACACGTCGCCTACGTTCATCTCACCTTTGAGGTCTCGGCAGCAATGATGGAAGTCGATGTCTAAGGTATAGATGATACTGTCGCAACCCCATTTATTGCGCAACGTATCGGCATACGAACCGGGGTCGTTAATCAGGATCGGTTGCGTGCGCCACGTCTGCCACTGATACGGCAATAACGTATCGCACATACTCGGAATAACCGTACGACGCATCTGCGTATCGGGACAGCAAACCGCGGCTGTGAGCACGAGGCGACAGAGACTGTCACACCCCACGCTGTTGAGTAGTTGTATCGTCGTATCCACGGAGTTCGTGAACGAATAGCCGTTCCATTGATATGTCTGTCCCATGCAGATGGATGCCGTTGTGAGGGAGCTGCTTGGTTCGTTCACAGTAAGATGGAGCGTACAAACACTATCGCACCCGACGGCATTATCAATAGTGATGGTGCGGTGGGTCGTTTCGGTGTAGGTCTCGCCGTGCCATTCAAATGTTTCCCCACGGCAGATAGTAGCGTAAGTCACGCTATCCGTGTGATGAGCGATGGTGACGTGTAACTCGTGATAGATACTGTCGCAACGCAGGAAATGAATATCCTTGCATTTCGTAGTATCGTAATAGTGTCCTGCGCGGTCTATTGTTCGTCCTTGCCACTGTATTGCACTGACGGCACAGATCGTAGTGTCGATGATATCCGTCTTCACTTCATCGCTCACGACGATGGTGATGGTCAGTGTAGAGTCGCAACCGACAACGTTCGTCAAGGTGCGGATGTTGTACGTTCCCGGGTCTGCGAGACTACGTTTCTGTCCTTGGAAGTCCCACGTGATGGGCATTTCGCAGGCGCAGACATAGACTGTTGTATCGCCGTGGGTCGGGTATTTCTTGGTTACGTGCAAGATGTAGTTGATACTGTCACAGGTAGCGAAATGCGGATTCTTACATTTCTCTGTTGCGTAATAGGTTCCGCCGTTCCAGATCTGTTTGCCATGCCAGTTTTCGATATACGAACCATCGCAGAAGGAACTGTCTTCCTCTATCGTGTAGGGCTCCGGCGATTGATAAATGGTGATGTATATCGCGGAGTCGCAACCCACTTTGTTGGTTATGTGTAATACCGTGTCACCGGCGCGCTTAATTGAGTGCCCTTCCCAATTGAACGGGAACGGATCGGAGTAGCACCTGTAGAGGGCAGTGTCAAGTCGTGTGGGTAACGCTACATCAATATGCAGTTTTAATATACTATCGCAATCGCCGTTCTTGCCGATAGCGTGTACCGAATAGTCGCCCGCATTCGTATAAGTATTTCCTCGCCAAGTGATATGCTCGCCTTGACAAATCTTATAGGCTACGGAGTCGCGATACATCTCGTCTATGGTAAGGTCTAAGGTATCGCGGATGGAGTCGCAGCCGTTGACGTAGTAGAGGATGGTGTCGTATGTTCCGGCTTTGTCGAGCACCCTACCCCTCCATGTCGTGGTGGTACCCTCGCATATACTCCGTCCAAAGCGCTGCCTTGTAACCGGCAGTACCGTTAGGTGCAACGTGCAAATACTGTCGCATCCGGCAACGTTGGTCAGCGTCATGGATGTGTCTTTGCTTGCTTTGTAAATGCGTCCGTACCAATTGAATGTCTCTCCCTCGCAGATAGTGGCAATAGTGGTACTATCCGTGGGTTGGAGAACCGTAAGCCGTAGAGTAACGATAGAGTCACAACCATTAGCATTCTTTAGTACGATGGTATCCCCATCGTTAGCTTGTTTCCCGTGCCAGTAGTACGGCATAGAGCAAGTGGAAGCCACAGTGTCTTTATATGTCTTAGGCAGTACCGTTAGTTTCAATGTGCATATACTATCACATCCGGCAGCGTTGGTCAGTGTCATGGACGTATCTTTGCTTGCTTTGTAAATGCGTCCGTACCAATTGAATGTCTCTCCCTCGCAGATGGTAGTGATGGTGGTGCTATCCGTGGGTTGGAGAACGGTGAGGCGGAGGGTGACAATAGAGTCACAGCCATTGGCATTCTGTAGTATGATGGTGTCACCGTCAGCAGCTTGTTTGCCGTGCCAGTAATACGGCATAGAACACGTAGAAGCCACGGTATCGCTATAGGTCTTGGGAAGTATAGTTAGGTGCAACGTGCAAATACTGTCGCATCCGGCAGCATTGGTCAACGTCATGGACGTATCTTTGCTTGCTTTGTAAATGCGTCCGTACCAATTGAATGTCTCGCCCTCGCAGATGGTGGCAATGGTGGTGCTATCCGTAGGTTGTAGGCGTGTGACGCAGAGCTGTGCCCAAACGAGAGATTCGTTATCCGCCGTTTTAACAATGTCGCCCGTCAGGCAGTCGCACCCATCGGGCGTGGTATATTCTCCCCAAGGCGTTGTGAAGGTATATGGGTCGTTGCCACAAACAGCAGCACTATCTTTATAGGTAACACGTAGTAAAAGAGTTCCTATAGAGTCGCAATGTTGGCAGTTCTTAATGGTATCATAGTAAATACCTGGTTCTGAATAAAGATTGTTGAACCATAGTAATGTTTCTTTCCCGTACGCAAGAGTTGTGTCTAACGAACTATAGGTGGTGTCACAATCCACTCGTGGATCAATGGGGTGATCGTCTCCGCAGAAATTAGTGACATAGAAAGATAGACGAATAATCGAGTCGCAACCGACACTATTGGATAATGTATCAGTATATTTGCCTCCTACGTTAAGCGTTTGCCCGTGCCAATAGTATGGCAAATCCTCACGACAAATGATAACAGAGGTATCTACAATTGTAGAGGGCGTAATCGTTAAGTGCAAATAAGCCGTTGAATCGCATTGGTGAACCGTTTGAGAAACAAATGTGTAATCGCCTGCTTCGTAGTATTCGTTTCCGTTCCACTTGTATGGTAGTATTGCCGGGCATACGGTAACGGAAGTGTGGCTTTCTGCCGGTTGATAGAGGGTTAAAGAGAGCTGATAATATATACTATCGCATAGGTTGGCATTGCGTAAGGTGTCATAATACAAGCCTTCTTTGTCGCATATCTGTCCATGCCACTCCATCGACTCGCCCAAACAGAAAGCGGTGTCTTGATATTGTGTAACTGGAGCCGATGAGGTACAAACATTCAGAATGAAGCGCAAACTATCGCAACTGAAGGCTGTATAATGAAGGGTGTCATAGTAAGTACCGGCATGAGTAATCGTCTGTCCGTGCCATAGATAGGTGTCGTTATAACACATGGTGTGCGTTTCAGTAGAGTCCGTAACAGCTAAATAATCAACATGAAGTGTCACCACCGAGTCGCAACCGTAACGATTGGTTAATGTTTGTGTATAAACGCCCGGGGCATCAATGGTTTGTTCGTACCACTCCAATATGTCGTATTGGCAGAGTGTGGTATCAATATCTGTTACTGGAATCTCGTCCAATACCACCAGATGCAAGTGGCATAACGAGTCGCACGAAGCGGCATTAACAAGTACGATAGTCGTATCTATCGAATGACTCCACTCATAGCCGTTCCAACGAAGCGTGTCTCCATAGCACAAGGTGTCTGCCGTTAACGACTCTGTGGGATAATGCATAGCAACAATTAAGTAGAACCGAACAGAATCGCAACCGGTTTGGTTCTTGAGTATATATTCGTACTCGCCTTCCTCGCTAATCGTTTTGTCAAACCAATTGATCTTGTGATTTTGACAAATAAACGTATCTTGTACAATCGTCATCACCTCATCGGTATAACGATTAGCCACCAACGAACCGCGGACAAGGCAGGTGTCGTTTTCTGCCGTCAGGAAACAGCCGACCAAACTATCCGCAGTACCTATATACTTATATCCAAATGGTGTGGACATAATCACTTCCTCTTCCGGACAAGCTAAGATCGTGTCCGTGTAGTAAGCGCGTAAAATCAGTGTTCCAATAGAGTCGCAGTGGAAACTATTTGGGCGGAGGGTGTCGTGGTAAATTCCGGGCGTTGAATACATTTTCTCGAACCACATAACACTTTCTCCATATTGAATAGTGGTATCCGTTGTGCTATAGGTAGTGTCGCAATCAACGCGCGGGTCAATGGGGTGAACGGGGTCACAGAACGTCGAGGTGTAGTAATAAAGTGTCACCACAGAGTCGCATCCCACACTATTTGTCAACCATCGTTGCAGCGTATCCGTTTTGGTTAAGGTGCGTCCATACCAAGTGTACGGCCCATCGGTAACGCAACGAATAACAATGGTGTCTGTCGCCGAGAACTCGCGAACGGTCAGCCTTAGGGTTGCTACCGAGTCACATCCGGCCTGATTGACGAGGTGTACCACATACTGACCGCCCTTGGTGAATGTCTGTCCGTTCCAAGTATAAGGTATCTGCTCATAACAAAGCGTGAGTGAAGTGGTACTATAGGTAATCTTCTTGTGCTTAACCGACAAACTCCAATATACGCTGTCACATCCCCAACGGTCTTTGACGGTGTGATAATGAGTTGTTGGATTATGAATTTCTTGGTCATACCAATAGAAATAATCGTCTTCGCATATTAGGGTGTCCTTGTGTTTGGATATAGGGGGAGGTCCAACTTCTAACTGCAAGTCGAAGCGAAGTGAGTCGCAGCCCATGTGTCCATAATAGAGGGTATCAAAATAATGAATGGACTCGGTGCATTCTTGTCCGTGCCAATGATAGGTCTCTCCATAACAGATATGGTGAAATTCGGTGCTATCTTTAGGCATTTGTACATTAAGGTGCATATAAACGACACTATCGCAACCATATTTATTAGTTAATGTATCTGTATAGATGCCGTCAGTATAACATTGCTGTCCGTGCCATATATAAGGCAACTCTTCATAGCAAGCATAAGCGATTGTGTCCGACTTGCAGAAGTCGCGTACCGTTAGATAGAGCGTGGCGGCAGAGTCGCAACCGTGACTATTAGTGAGGTGAACTAAATATATATCGCCGGCTTCGCAAGTAATGCCATTCCATGTGTAAGGCAACTGCTCGTAACAAATAGTCAGATATGTCTCACTTCCTGTTAACAAATAATGACCTACAGAGAGTGAATAACGAATACTATCGCAGCCATATTGGTCATGGATAGTGTCGTAATACATGCCTATTTCGTGTACTTGTTGCTTATGCCATTCAAAGACTTGGTCTTCACATATAGATGTATCCTTATGCACCTCTAAAGGCTGTGGACCGACGACTAAGTTCATGGTGAAGCGGATACTGTCGCAACCGGTTTTCGCGTAACGGAAGGTATCTAAGTATGTGCCTGTAGCATCGTAAACACGACTATGCCAATTAAGGGTCTCACCATAACAGATATGGTAATTCTCTTCCTTATATTCAGGTGCATGAACAATGAGCGTTAGGGTGATTATACTATCGCAGTTAACGCTATTCTTAATCGTGTCTTTGAGTTGCCCTGCCGAAGAAATAGATTTGCCGTGCCATAAATATGCACCCATTGCCGCCAAGTCCTCTGAACATAGATAAACAATGGTATCACTGGCGGAATATGCGTTGATAGTAAGGTTTAAGATAGCTGTACTGTCGCATCCGTGTATATCCGTAAGATTGGTTTCGGTATATGTTCCCGCTTTGGTACAAATAAAACTATTCCACCGGAAGGGAACTTGTTCATAACAAATGGTGAGGTTAGTGACGGATGTTTGCAGTTTATAATGCTTAACATTTAGCGTATATCGAACACTGTCGCAGTCGTATTGATCACGGATAGTGTCGTAATACGTTTGCGCTTCGTGAACCATTTGACCATGCCATGGGAAAGATTCGTTTTCGCAAATAGTGGTGTCTTTAACTATCTCTGTAGGTTGAGCGCCAACGACCAAGTTCATTGTGAAGCGGATACTGTCGCAACCGGTTTTCGCGTAACGGAAGGTATCTAAGTATGTGCCTGTAGCATCGTAAACACGACTATGCCAATTAAGGGTCTCACCATAACAGATATGGTAATTCTCTTCCTTATATTCAGGGGCATGGACAACTAAGTGAAGGGTAACAATACTATCGCATTCGAATATCGTTTGGAGTGTGTCGTATGCTTCGCCCGCTTCGGTTAAACTCAATCCGTGCCATAGATATGGTAGATCTTCCGAGCAGACATAAGCAATCGTATCGCTGGCGGAATATTCATTGATAGTCAAATGCAGTCGTGCAATGCTATCGCATCCGGCAGCATTGACGAGTGTGGCTGAATAATTGCCTGAGGAGTAGCAATTGATTCCGTTCCATTGATAGGGAACCCACTTATCGCAGAGGGTAAGATATGTATCGCTGGATGTCACTTTGCGATGGGTTACGTGAAGTTGGTAGCGAATACTATCACAGCCATACGTGGTATGTAGGGTGTCGTAATAATCCCCTTCTTCGTGTACTATCTGTCCACGCCAAAGGAACGAATCGTTCTCGCATAAAGCCGTATCGGCATATTGCCGAGTGAAAGGCTTGGCTACAGTAAGGTTGAGCTGCACAATACTGTCGCAACCAAAGCGGTTAGTAAGTGTAGTAAAGAACGTACCGGTAGTCATGTATTTATTTCCGTGCCACTCATAAGGAATGTCCTCTAAACAAACGTAAGCATAGTCGATACTTTGGAGTGTTTGGCTACCGGGAACAGTCTGTTGCGTAGTGGAGTCACATTCAAATCCGGCATCGCCCACATGTAGGGTAATGGTATGATTCTCATTCTTATTGTATATCACGGGCGCAGGCGCGTACGCATTAGAGGTCGTTCCGTTACCAAAGTCCCACTCCACGGCTTCGGGTAGGCGAGAACCGGTTACAGACTCTATACGGCTGGTGTTGGTAATGAAGATGGTATCTTTTTCGTCGCCACAGTGGATATCATATTCAAATTCTGGAATAGGTTTCTCGGCTTTAGCCATAAGTAAGGTATTAGAGCAATATCCATTAAAGCGGCAATAGTAATTGGTTGCTTTATTGGCAGGGATATTGAAATAATAGTTTGTGCCAACGACGGGGCCCGATGGTGAGCCTTCTAACCACTGATAAGAAGGCAATCCTTTAGGGGCTTCTACGCGAGTGGATGAAGATGAGCCTGCGGCACAGATTTCGATAGAGTGAGTAGCTTCAAAGCCGAGGTACAAATAACTATAGCAACGAATATTGGAACAGCAAGATGCGATAGCTTCGATGGTTATGGTACGTCCGACATACTGTGTCAAATCATATACCATCACATCCCATTCTCGATAACCTTGATACATCTGTCCATAGGAGTCATAACCGGTAGAGAGGTGGAATTCGTGACTATTGACATCTCCGTAGTATGAGTTCGCACTTTTAAAGTCGTACGTGCAGCCAATGGTAGAGCCGGTAGGGCTCTTGACGGTGATTCTATCATAGAGAGGTTCGTGCGAGCCGTAGCCTACGAACATATAATTGGCAAAATGAATGAATAGGTAAGGATTTTCGGCTGTAGGTGTATATCTAAATCGCGCTGCAGAAGCGGGACCTTCTATACTGATATTTGAGTTGTAGCCCGAATAGATAGTATAAACAGTTATAGTGCTATTCGGAGCCGATAGATGGCTATCTTTAGGAGAGAAACTCCCTTTCTTAACATACGTAGTTGAGGTTGTGGTTGATCGCCAAGGATTAAAGTAAGTTCCGTGATACCCAGTATAGGTCACGGGAGCATTGATGGCAAGCGCAGTTACTACCCGGACAAAAAGCCCGAGTAGTAACATGATGCCATATTTACAATTTACTATTTTCAAGTAATTGCGGTTCGAATTATGCGTGTCGAATATTTGTTGGCGCGCTAGTGGGATCAATTGGGTGCGAAGATTCCCCGCTCCCGCCATCCCACCATTGCATAAGTGGGACGTTTGAGCATAGTACCAACATTCGGGTGGTCGGTGTTAAATAATTCTGTTTCATCGTTGCATTTATTTAACTCTTACACCCTGAGTGTTATAAACAACACCTCCGCGAACAATATAAATAACGTCGTTATAGAGAACTTTCTGTACTTCATTCTCTACTTCTACGTTAAAGATATCGGTAGGAACAACAGAAGCATTTTCTCCAATGCAGAGGGTAACGTAGTTGTTACCTTTCTTCAAGAACAAGTCGTATGGTTGAGATAGTTCTTGTTTTGTTCCGTCATCCAATATCAGATATACGCTATCATCTCCTTCACTGGCGGATAAGGTATATCTGCCTTGTTTAGGAGCGGAAAGAACAACAGAGAAATAAGTCTCGTTGCTCCATTTCTTAGCGTTTTGTGCACAGAGTTTTTGACCATAATCTTCCGACCAGATATAAGCGTTGGTGTTGTTACCAAACAACTTAATCAAGTCTTTTCCCGTTTCGTATTGCTCCGAAGCATTCTCGTCAGCGCAGATGAAGAGGGCGTCGTATTGACTGCCATTCGTTAGGCGTACCTCATAAATGGCGGGCTCGTCTTCCTCTGCAAAGCGAGGTGCATAGAGGGCACCCGGATTCGTTTCGTTGCTGGTTTTTAGTTTCATTGTGTTATCACCCGATACTTGAATGAAGAACGGTGTGCCCACAACGAACGAAGTAGCACTCAAATTCTTGGTCAGATACATGATATTGACATTGTCATATACTTGGCAGTAGTTGATGCCTGTAGCGCTGGCTTTAGCATATTGCGTCAAGCTGTTACCCATCGCATTCCAACCGCCTTCTACATGGTCTGTCTCACCGCCGTAAGCGGGCATCGGGAAGGAATTGCTACCCACAATCGTAGCATTGGTTTTCATTGTGAAGCGCCAAACGATTTGTGGTCCAACTACACCAATCATGTAGAACTGACCAGGCTCAAGAGTGCCGGACGGTTTCTTTACCCAACCGGTACCTGTTTGTTGACGGATATTTCCATCATATTCCCAGATTAAGTAGTCATGCATTGAAACGTGCGTCCCCACCCCATCAGCACGAGCTACACCTGTTTCCACATCCACTTCAAAAGGAACGGCGAAACCGTACCAATTGTCATCGTTGGCAGTTTCCTTGAATTGGATGTCGATATAAGCGTTGTTCACATCTAAGTTACTGAGTGGGTGAATCTGTGAGGACTTGCCCGTTGTGGATTGCAAAGCCAGTGTTTCAACGGCAGCGAAATCCACTAAGTTCACGTCACCGCCATAGCGGATGTCTAATGTGCCGATAGTGTGATCGTTGGTTTGCAAGTTCACAGGTGTAGTTACGATGATAATACCGGGGTAGTCATTGACTAATTCCACAGGATTATCCGTTCCTGCGGCAGCAACGGCTTCGTCAAACGTATTATAGACTTGGTCGTCCACCTTAAAGGCAGCCGGAGTGAAGAGAGCCGTATAAGTACCTTCTACGTAATCAATAGTACGAATGGGTTCGGTATTCTCATTGTCTTGCCACATTGTAAAGGAATACCCTGCATTAGGCACCGCCGTGAGCGTAAATCCGCAGGCAAGGGGTGTAACCTCTATCACTCCGCCTTCTTGATTATCGAACGTATAACCGAGAGGGTTCTTAATGCCAAAGATCGGCTTGCGATTACCGTCGCTTTCTACGTAGCTAATCAATGGGGTTCTTACTCCGTTCGTCCATAGCAAGAAGGAAGCCGAACACGGACCTTCGCCATCGATAGCTTTTGCCTCTAAAGTGAAGGAAGGAACCTTGCGGTCTATCACTTTCACTTCTACCGAACCTCCTGCAATCGTTACGTCCTCGTCTTTGGTGAAGACGGCATAAACAATGGAGTCATTGGCAGGAGCGTTTGGATGAGTATAGGAGCGAGTAGCAGAGGTAATATCATCCGTCCATTTAAGGAACGTATAGCCCTCGTTTGGTGTTGCCGTCAGTGTAAATGACTTGGCGGACGTGCGTTCTACGGATACTACACCACCCGGATGCTGATTGAGCGAATAAACCACTTGCGGTTCGGTTGACCTGAAGAACGGATAACGAGCGCCTTCGGGCTCTGCATAAGCAATGCTTTCAGTCTTATCACCATTATTCCAAACCATAAACGATCCTCCGTCATCAGCATGTGCTGTGAGTTGGAAGGACGGTGTGTTGTTGCCTTGGTCTGTTACTGCCAAAGTGGAATAACCCAAGTTACGTGTCATATACTCATCGCGAGTAAAGACGGCGTAGTAGAGCTTGTCAGCAGCATCTTGCTCAAATGTAATATCACGAGAAGCGGCTGTTTCTCCGTCTGCCCATTGTTGGAAGGTATAACCCTCAGCAGCAACTGCGGTTAGGGTGTAGGTCTTACCCGATTTGAGGGTAGCCGTAACCGTTCCGCCTACGTGTTGGTCATAATCAATAACCACTTGGTTGATGGTCGATTTGAAGAACGGATAACGAGCGCCTTCGCTTTCAGCATAGTCAATCGGACCGACATCTGTGTTACCATTATTCCAAACCATAAAGTCCCCACCCTCTTCAGACACTGCCGTCAGTTGGTAGGTTGGCGTGTTATTGCCTTGACTGGTTACGTTTAAGGTAACGTGACCTAAATTGCGTTGCATATACTCGTCGCGAGTAAAGACAGCGTAATAGACAATGTCAGCAGCATCTTGAACAAACTGAATGGTACGAGGATTGTCAACCACTCCGTCTGCCCACTTAACGAATGTATATCCGTCTTCGGGAATAGCCTCTAATTGGTAGTGCTTATCTCCTGCATCGTTCACCTCGATATGACCACCTGCATGGTCGTCAATATCATAAACCACTTGTTTGGCTACCGTATTAAACATCGGGTAACGCGTTCCGTCTGTTTCAACGTAGGACAAAACATTATTATCCGAACCGTTGTTCCACTTGAAGAACTTATTTCCGGGTTTAGCGGTAGCGGTTAGGATGAAAGAAGGTGTAGATGCATTATCTATCGTTACAGCCACGTCGCCGAGGGGTCTGTGAATATCCTCAGTGCGTGTGAAGACAGCAAAGTGGGTTGAATCAGCAGCGCCTTCGTTATGCGCAAAGGTGCGTGGGTTATCCGTTTTGCCGTCGGCCCATTGTTGGAAGGTGTAGCCATCAGCCGGTGTTGCCAATACGGAGTACGTAGTGGCAGTGAGTGGCTCTACGGTGAGTGTACCTCCCGGATGTTGTATTGTATCATAGACAACCGCAGGTTTAGTGGTCTTGAAAATGGGATAGCGGCGGAAAGTCTTATCAAAATAATATTGGGTAGGATTTTCCGTTTTATCTCCATTATTCCAAGCAAAGAACGCTGCGCCATCATTCGGTACTGCCTTTAGGTAGCACCAAGGTATCGTATGATTGTACACGTTTGTGACTTCGATATGTCCTAACTCCTGCGTCATATCCTCATCCAGCGTGAAGACCGCCCATAATGTTTTGTCGCCATTGGGGTCTTCATCGGTAGCTAAGTGTTGATAATCGCGGACAGGTGTTTTCACGCTATCAGACCAAATAAGGAAGGTATATCCTTCTTTGGCGCGAGCGGTGAGTCGGAAGGTCGTTTCCGAGAGTTGTTTTATCGAAATCGTTCCGCCGGGAACATCCGTGGAGGCATACGTTACCCTATGAGCAGGTTCTTGATCTTGGGCGCATACTCCGCACCAACCCAAAACCAAAGCGGCTACTATGAGTATCGTTTTTGCTTTCATAGATTAATGTTACAGCAGATGGAGATTATTGAACCTTGCGAACTAAGCGGACATTATATTGTGAAGTATTACTATTGCGAGAACAAAGGTAGAATATATTGTCAGATGATGAATAATAGGTTGGATTCCAATAATAGGGTGTACTATTACCATGAGTTGTCCAATAACCACCTCCACTAATTGGGAAAAATACCGCACCTGCAGCTTCCATCTTTTTCCAATCATTGCTTTGCGCACCATTTGTATACGTGAGCGATGTATAGTTATTATATTGATGAGAGAATGTGCACCCGTCTGGCAGTTGCCAATCATCAGGAAGAAGAATAACTCCTTGAACATTGTTTACAGTAGCCCTTGCATAATGGTTTTTGTTTTCTGCGTCATTTCCAAATCTGCTTTGGAATAGATAACTCCATTGATCATATGATAATGTAAACCAACCGCAATTAGCCGGACCACCATTAGTAATCTCATTATAAATTCCCCAATCATAATCAGTACCCGTAATTTTACCATCACGATTACATTGAGAACTCCAAGGGAAAGCATAATAATAATTTCCACTCGTAGATGTTTCAACACCACTACTTCCATAAGTAAAGATATCTACCCAGCCATTATAATTTTGACTTTTATTACTATTCAGTGTTGAATAATCCCATTGGTTCTCTGCAAAACGCCATTCGCCTTGTCGTGTTTGACCGCCTTTTACATTGTGTATCAAATCTCCGATTTCGCCATCTTTTGTGGCACGATACTGAAGATTACCAATTGAGAAACGAACTTTCGTCCCATTGGCATCTACCGTAAATTCTCCTGGTAGAGACGGATCCTTAAGTGTAAGAGACACAATACTATCACAACCTCTTGCATTTACTAACGTGTGAACGGTCGTTGCATATTCGTTCAAATCTACAACTAAGTCTTGAGCGCGCCAAGTATAAGGCAGTAAGGTGTAAACCGTGAACGCAGTGTCTGTCGTCTCACAATACTTGAACGTTACGCTCGAGGCGCTGACAGTGGGCGTTTGAGCAAAGGTTGCTGCAGCGAACAAGGTTGCTGCAAACAGAAGAATTGATTTTTTCATAAAAGTTTTTGTTTTTTTAGTTTTTGGTCTTGCGACCGTTTGAGGTTAGTAAAATAAGTTAATTATCATAAATTGCCCCACCTTGCGGGGAAGCAGTTTATTTTCTATGTCCGTTTGCTATATTTTGTTTCTTAATTTGGTTACTATTGAGGGTTAGTTAGTGTTTCTTCGTCCTGGTTACCTTATCTCGACTCCTTCTTAATTACTTCGCTGATGTATTGCTCTATTTCTGCTGCCGTTACTGAGTATTCGATTAAAGTGACGTGTCTCTTGCGTCTTTAAGTAAACATCCGGATTCTTAGCACCGAAATAATACCACGCAAAAAAACGATTCAAAGTACGATAATAATCTCCCTGCGGAATCAAGCTATCCAACCAAACACGTTTGACATGCTGCTTGCCATAAAGCGTAAATAACTGATTTATTTCCGGCAAATCTAAATGGATAAGCGTCTTTTCAATAATCTGATCATCCGTCGCCTTATTCCAAGACGATGGCTCGTACGACCAGAAGCAATGATGAGCCTTTAACTTCTCCAATAGATCATATCGTATATCGTTTTTACTCATATACAAAAAATTAGCCACTCTGATATACAGGCGGCTAATAATCGTAGGCGAATGTGTAAATAACTTAACATCAACGCCTTAGATTCGCATAAGCTGTAGTGTGCCTGGATAGCCGTTTACTGTCTTATCAAATTTCGCTGCAAAGGTACTACTTTTTTTTGATATATGCAAATTTTTTCTTATTTTATTGCAATTATAGTACATTTAGGACTTGTTCCTTGATTTGCTCAAGCAAGTCTTTCATCTTCACTACGATAATCTGCATCTGCGATTGGTTGGACTTACTGCCTAAGGTGTTGATCTCACGCCCCATCTCTTGCGCAATAAAACCCAGTTTCTTACCCACACCGGTTCCCTCACTCGCCATCGTCTCGCGGAAATAACGTATATGGTTCGTCAAACGCACCTTCTCTTCCGTGATATCCAACTTCTCCAAATAATAAATCATCTCTTGCTCCAAACGATTGAGATCCACTCGCTGTTTGGTCTCCTCGGCTAACTGATCGAGGTTACCGAGCAAACGTTCGCGTATATGCTCGATGCGCCCTTTCTCATAAGGTTCTACTTCGAGTTTCAACGCCTCAATGGCATCCAGTTGTTCGGTGAACTTCGCCTGCAACGCTGCCCCCTCCTGTGCGCGGAACGCCACAAACGCATCCAGTGCTTCACTAAGTGTCTCCATCACAGCGGAAGCGAGTTCGGGTTCGAGTTCGGTCGAAGTGTCCTGGGGTTCCGCTTTCGTGACAGCAGGCAGTCGCATCACGGCGCCCACGAGGTCCGCCGAAGCGGGAATGCCGAGTTCGGTCTGAAGAGCAGATAACTGCTTGTAGTAGAAGCGGAAAGCGTCGGCATTGATGGGCGGAAAGGCGGAAGGGCTGAGAGGCTGAGAGGCGGAGGGGCTAATACTAATATTAAGGTCCACTTTGCCGCGTTCGAGACGGGTAGAGATGAGTTGACGGATGTCTAATTCTTTCTCGAATAGATACGAGGGCATACGCGTGTTCAAATCCAACGATTTGGAATTAACACCACGGAGTTCGACGGTAATCGTCTGATCTTGGTAATCTTTTACGGCCTTACCATAGCCGGTCATCGATTTTATCATAAAGCATAAATCATAATAAACAAGCCATATAGATAGGTAGATACAACATCTCGTTCTCTTGTTTTACATCTTGGCTATGTAAGACAATCGGTGTCGTTGTTTGTTGCCCATATTTTGTTTGAAACTTATGAATGGAGGTCAAAGTATATTTCTTTCCACTTTTAACTTCTATCGGAATAATATTATGGCGAGACGTGATCTTAGATTTTGCAATTAGGAAGTCTATTTCCATATTTTCAGAAGCCACCTGTTTGTCATAATTTGAGAAGAAAAACAATTGATGACCGGCAGCTTTTAACATTTGTGCCACAATGTTCTCGACAAACATTCCCTCATTCACTTCCAGTTTGTCTAACAGCAGTTTTTGATATAGCGCATCTCCCATGATTTGATTCTCGCTGAAAGCATGGCTAATGAGTAAACCTGTATCTGCCATATAGACTTTTAGTGTAGAGTTTTCTTGTTTCATATTAAGACCTATTGATGGTTCCGTTGCTGAATAACATAGATTAACTACATCCGCCTCTTTCAGCCAAAAAAAGGCTTTCTCATAAGCACGGAAACGCGCTCCCGCTTGCATAGCAGCCAATTTGAATTTCTTCTCATGTTTTTGCAACTGTCCGGGAAGGGAGTCCCATATATTGGTTACCTTCTCCACCATCTCATCCGCGTAATTTTGGATGTCATTGCGATATAAATACAATATATCCCTCTTAACCTTATCCACTTTCATAAAATCGCGCGTTTGCACAAAAGTTTGAATTGCTTGTGGCATGCCACCAATTATGAGATACTGGCGGAACAGATCCATCACTTTTCTGTGTATAGGGCCTAATGGACGACAATGTTCGTAACAATCTTTAATAAAAGGCATCGTTACCCTATCACCTAACGCCCATAAGAACTCCTCAAAATCCATCGGATACATTTTCAACTGACGCTCCTCTGAAGGAATTAAAATGCCTTTCGTATTCTTTTTGATGCTTACCAATGAACCTGTCTCTATATAATCGTAACGTCCATCTGCGACGAGGGACTTAACAGCCTCCCTTGCCTTTGGATAGAATTGCACTTCATCAAAGATAATAAGCGATTCGCGCTCATACAAAGTAATACCCGTCAACGTTTGCAGATATAAAAAGAAGGAATCCAAATCGTGAAGATAATGATCAAATACATTACGCATCGCGGTTGAGATTTGAGAGAAATCAATGAGAATATAGGAGCGATATTCTTGTTTAGCAAATTGCTCCACTAAATAACTCTTACCGATTCGACGAGCTCCCTCTATCATTAGAGCCACTTTTCCACTATCATTTTTTCGCCAAGATAACAACTCTTGATATAACTTCCTCTCCATATTATTGATTATAAGCAAATTACATTACACATACGCACCATTCCCAAAGATTAACAATGGACAATATGCACCATTCCTAAAGATTATTGATTCACATTTTACACCAATCCAAAACATTTTCGACTGCAAAGGTACTCTTTTTTTTGAATATATGCAAATATTTTGCGGAAAAATTTGCATATTTAAGAAAATTGTTGTAATTTTGTAGCGATTTAGTATGACACCACAAGAGGTTTTACATAAATATTTCGGTTACGAGTCCTTCCGTCCCTTGCAGGAAGAGATTATCACTTCTGTCTTGGAAGGTCACGACACGTTGGCACTGATGCCTACGGGAGGCGGTAAGTCGCTTTGCTTCCAAGTGCCGACGATGGTGCTCGCCGAACAGGGCAAGCCGTCCTTGTGTCTCGTTATCACGCCGCTTATCGCACTGATGAAAGACCAAGTGGAGAACCTCAAGAAACGCAATATCTCAGCCGCAGCCATCTATTCGGGTATGCGCAGAGACCAACAGGCAGCAGCGCTCGATAACTGTCAGTTCGGTCCGTACCACTTCCTCTACGTCTCTCCCGAACGACTGGAGAACGAGGATTTTCGCAAACGATTAGCCGAACTCCCCATCGGACTCATCGCCGTGGACGAGGCACATTGTATCAGCCAATGGGGATACGACTTTCGTCCGTCCTACCTACATATAGCCGATATACGCGAACTCATTCCCTGTCCCGTCCTCGCCCTTACGGCTACCGCCACACCCAAAGTGGTGGAGGACATATGTGAAAGGCTGCAAGCAAGTCGGATCGTAGCCATGTCGTTCTGTGTGCCAAGGAGTTGCAATAGTTGCTTG
>JAZQOG010000004.1:0-26071 GCA_045627765.1 Paludibacteraceae bacterium
GGGTTAGCCGTTGTATTTTTAGCGACTAATTTAAGCCACACTTCATTGAGTTCCTCAAAGGACAAGTTCTCAAGGTCTGCCATTTTGCTAATGCCCATAGAATCGCGCAAGTTCCGCTCCATGCCTCCTAAACTATCGGGATTTTGAATAACATTCATACCTCCTGACTGCATGATAACATTCTTCACAATCGAGTTCCCATCTTTATCTTTAGCCAACGGCGAAACGGCTATAATACCTGTAGAGACACAACCTGCCGACTCACCAAAGACGGTGATATTCGTTGAGTCACCACCAAAAGCACCTATATTATGGCGCACCCACCAAATGGCATCTATTTGGTCCAAATGGGCTAAGTTAGCATTGACACCCTCGTACTTTGCTTGATTGCCATCATCCATTTTCTTGGCATTCAAATAACCACAGAGATTGATACGGTAGTTAATCGTTACCATGATAATGTCAGGGTTTTTCTTCACGAAATTACGACCATTATAAAGGGGATCAGTTGAGCCGCCTAACGTATAGCCACCGCCATGAATATAAACCATAACAGGCTTTTTGTCATTAGGTTTAATTTCGCTTGCCCATATATTGAGAGCGAGCATATCATCCCCCTGCTCATACATAGAAGCGGGCTCGGATTTTTCCTTTTCTTGACATGCCGAATGAGCGAAGTGGAAAGCCTCGTACACATTATCAGATGCAGGTAAGGCTTTAGAACGTTGGAAACGCAGAGCGCCTATCGGCTGCTGACCATACGGGATACCGTAGAACTGAAGCACACCGTCTTTCTCAAAACCTACATACGTACCTTGGTTTAGTTTGACAGCCTTCGTTTGATCATAACTCCGCCCTGTGATATTACGGTTAGGAGCATAGACATACTCATCAGCCTTGGCAGGGTCTTCGTTCTCTACGAAGGTAATGCTGTCCGCATTCATTAAGGTGGTTCTCACTTGCCCTCCGCGCCATACTTGCACGGTCTGAGCGTTAACTGCGATGGCGGCAATAGCCATCAGTGCAAAAAATACTTTTTTCATTGCTTAGTGATTATTGTTTATTATTTAGTGCTTATTGGTTAAATACGCAAAAATCCTACACCTTATAAGGTGCGGATTTAAGACTAATCTGTATTCGCGCTGCAAAGGTACGACTTTTTTTTCATATTCGCAAATAAAAAACGATTTTTAACAAAGAATTTGTTAGATTGTCCCTTTGTGGCATAAAAAAAGCGCACTTGGGATTACCAAATGCGCGGGGTTCTTTTAGGGATGAAAGGATGAATGGTTATACCAGTTTCGTCAAATCGGGAGAATAGATAAGGGACGTCGGCTTCGACTGCTTTTGAATAAACATCATTTCAATAACGGCATCTATCTTACGATTTAGCATTTTTCCAAGACGTTTTTATGGTTAATATTACATTTTTCCAAGGCAAAAAGCAAACAAATATCGCACTTTTCCAAGAATTCGGCTACAAAGATACAACAAATATTTGATATCTGCAAATAAAACAGTTTAATTTGGGTAAAATGCTGTTTTTTTGTTGCAAAAATACAAATAAATTTGTATATATCAAAAAATAATTGTACCTTTGCAGGCTAATTTGCGGAAAAAGGCGAAAAATGTCTATTACTTATTGATTAATATTTAAATTCAACATAAATGAAAAAAGCTTTATTAATGATTTTGGATGGTTGGGGAATCGGCAAACCAGAAGCTGCCAATGCCATCTACTCTACCCCCACGCCCCATTGGGATAAGTTATTGGCCACGTATCCTCACAGCCAGTTACAAGCCAGCGGTGAGAACGTAGGTCTGCCAGACGGACAGATGGGTAACTCCGAAGTAGGACACCTAAATATCGGTGCCGGTCGTGTGGTCTATCAAGACCTCGTGAAGATCAATCGCGCTTGTCGTGACGGAAGTATCTTCCGCAACCCCGAGATTGTTGCCGCCTACGAGAACGTACAGAAATCGGGTAAAAAACTGCACATCATGGGACTAACCTCCAACGGAGGCGTTCACTCCAGTCTTAGCCACCTGTTCTACCTCACGGAGATAGCCAAAGAGTACGGATTGGAAGGTCGCACCTTTATTCACTGTTTCATGGACGGTCGTGACACGGATCCCAAGTCCGGTTTAGGATTCATCGACCAACTGGAGCAGCACCTGCACGATACCTGTGGCGAGATTGCTTCTATCCAAGGACGTTTCTACGCAATGGACCGAGATAAACGTTGGGAGCGTATCAAAGAGGCTTACGACTGTTTGGTTCATGGTCAAGGGGCGCAATACGAATCCATGCACCTCGCTGTAGCCAAGAGCTATGAAGCCGGTGTGACGGATGAGTTCATCAAACCGATCGTTCATACCTTCAATGGCAAACCCCTCGCTACCATCGAAGAGGGCGATACGGTTATCTTCTTTAACTACCGCAACGACCGCGCGAAAGAGATTACCATCGTTCTCACCCAACAAGACATGCCCGAACAAGGGATGCACACAATCAATAACCTACACTACTGCTGCATGACTCCGTACGACAGTTCGTTTACGGGACTGCATATCCTCTTCCCCAAAGAGAATGTACAAAACACCATGGGCGAAATCGTGTCCAAAGCCGGACTGAAACAACTGCGTATCGCCGAGACCGAGAAGTTCGCTCACGTGACGTTCTTCTTCAGTGGTGGACGCGAAGCAGCCTTCGAAGGCGAAGACCGTATCCTTATCCCCAGTCCGAAAGTGCCGACATACGACCTGCAACCGCAGATGAGTGCGCCCGAAGTGACGGAAGCCCTTTGTCAAGCATTAGACACACAGAAATATGACTATATCACCCTCAACTTCGCCAACGGCGACATGGTAGGACATACCGGCGTGTATGAGGCTATCCAAAAAGCCGTTACGACCATTGACGAATGCGTCAATAAAGTGGTAACGTGCGCCCGCAAGAATGGCTACGAGATCATCATCATTGCCGACCACGGCAATGCCGACCACGCAAAGAACGAGGACGGAACGCCCAATACGGCACACTCCCTCAACCCCGTACCCTTCGTGTATGTGAGCGATAACCTCAATGCGAAATTAGAGAACGGTATCCTTGCCGATGTGGCTCCCAGCCTATGCCATATCTTAGGCATTGCACAACCCGAGGAGATGACAGGTCATTGCCTTATTAGTTGACCGCCCTATGGGCTGAAAGACCGCAGGTAGAGCCTGCTGAAAGACCGGAGCAAAGCTCCTGAATGATAATCCTACAGCGCAGCGGTCATACAACGCAGTGGTCCGACAGCGAAGCGGTCTTACAACGCAGTGGTCCGACAGCGAAGCGGTCCGACAGTGAGTGAAACGAACGATCATTTTTAATAAAAATTATACAGATATGAAAATTGAACAAAGTGAAATTAAAGACCTGAAGGCAGTGATTACCCTTACTGTGGAAGCTGCAGACTATCAGGAGAAAGTGGACAAAGAATTACGTCAGTATCGTCAAAAAGCCAATATCCCCGGTTTCCGTCCGGGTATGGTACCCCTTGGCTTAGTGAAGAAAATGTACGGCAAAGCCGTGCTCGCCGAAGTGCTGAACAACACCGTAGGTGAGAACTTAGGCAAATACTTAGAGGACCAAAAACTCAATATCTTGGGTGATCCGCTACCGAACGAGGAGTTGACTCCTCAGATGGATCTCGACAACCAAACCGAGTTCATCTTCGCTTTTGACATCGCGGTCGCTCCCGAGTTCAACGCAGCCCTCGACGGGAAGAACAAACTCACCCACTACACCATCAACGTAACCGACGAGATGGTGAATAACCAAATCAAGAGTTATGCTGAACGTTTTGGCGAGTACGTGGATGCCGAAGATGTACAAGAAGGCGATGTAATCAAAGGCCTCATGACCGAACAAAAAGAGAATGGTATCGTCAAAGAGAATGCTATCCTCAATCCGCAATACATGCAAGACAAGAAGATTGCTGCCAAGTTCAAAGGTGCAAAGAAAGGCGATATCATCACCTTCAACCCGATGAAAGCTTTCCAAAGCGAAGTAGAGGTTGCTTCGTTGTTGGACATCAAGAAAGAGGAAGCCAAAGAACTGACTTCGGATTTCGCTTTTGAGATCCAAGGTATCACCCGCCACCAAGCCGCTAAGATCAATGGTGAGTTGTTCGCTAAAGTGTATGGAGAGAACAACGTAAAGGACGAAGCCGACTTCCGCGCTAAGGTGCGTGCAGAGATCGAAGAGAATATGACAGAAGACAGTAAGTACAAATTCGGTTTGGACGCCAAAGCGGCTATCCTTAAGAAAGTGGGCGACATCACTTTCCCCGAAGATTTCCTGCGTCGTTGGGTAATGGCCACCAACAAAGAGATGAAACAAGAGGATCTCGATCGCGACTTCCCAAAGATGATTGAGGAGCTAAAATGGCACCTCGCCAAAGACCAACTGATGAAGAAATACGATGTCAAAGTAGAGAAAGAAGACGTAGAGGCATACGCCAAAGAAGTGGCTAAGATGCAATTTATGCAATATGGTTTGATGCACGTGGATGAGCAATACCTCAATAACTTTGCCCAAGAGATGCTCAAGAAAGACGACCAACTGCGTGGTATCGTAGAGCGCGTTGCGGAGAACAAGATTTACGAGGCATTGAAGGGTGTCGTTAAGATTGACGAAAAAACCATCTCGCACGAAGACTTTGGGAAACTGTTCAAGTAAGAACAAGGATAAAGGACAAAGGACAAAGGACGATGCGAATACATTTCATTGCAATAGGTGGGGCAGCGATGCATAACCTTGCATTGGCTGTTGCGTCCAAAGAGGGATATATAGTGACCGGTTCGGACGACGAGATCTTCGATCCCGCCTTGACCCATTTACGTGAGGCAGGGCTGCTACCCGAAACGTTAGGGTGGCATCCCGAACGCATCACCCCCGACCTTGACGCAGTCATCCTTGGGATGCACGCTCGCGAGGATAATCCCGAACTGATACGCGCCAAGGAGTTGGGTATTCGTATCTATTCCTTCCCCGAATATCTGTACGAACAGACCAAAGATAAGATACGTATCGTGGTGGGCGGTAGTCATGGTAAAACGACTACGACCTCCATGATTCTGTATGTACTCCAACACCTCGGTATCGAAGCTGACTATATGGTAGGGGCACAGATAGAAGGTTTTGAGCGAATGGTACGACTCTCCACCACCGCTAAGTATGCGGTCTTTGAAGGCGACGAGTACCTAACCTCGCCCATTGACTTAAGGAGTAAGTTCCTTTGGTATCACCCTCATATTGCTATCCTCACGGGTATCGCTTGGGATCATATCAATGTGTTCCCTACCTTTCCCGAATACGTGGAGACATTTAGGAAGTTTGCGCACAGCCTCACCCCCGCCCCCTCTCCTAAAGGCGAGGGGAGTAAACCTGCTCTTATTTACTACGAAAGAGATGAGAACTTACAAGCGATAGCGAAGGAAGTAGAAGGCGAGGTGAAGACATTGCCTTATATCGAATATGAGGGAGAGGTAGAGATGGGTGTGTTTGGTAAACATAACATGCAAAACCTCCAAGCCGCCTGTTTGGCTTGTGAACAGATAGGTGTTGAGCCGAAAGTCTTCTACCAAACCATAGCCGGATTTACGGGAGCAAGCAATCGGTTGGAGTTGATAGCGGAACGGACGAGCCCTCTCCCAACCTCCCCCCGAAGGGGAGGAGATGAAGTGGTTGCTGTGGCGTATAAGGATTTTGCGCATAGTCCCAGTAAACTCAAAGCCACGATTGCTGCCGTAAAAGAACGTTATCCTAACCTTCGTCTCATCGCCGCGATGGAACTACATACCTTCTCGTCTTTGACAGCGGCTTTCCTACCCCAATATGAGGGGTGCATGAAAGAGGCAGACATAGCGTTTGTGTATTTCAATCCGAAAGTGATTGAGCATAAACGGCTGCAAACGATTACAGCGGAAGATGTACAAAAAGCGTTTGGCACGAAAAATGTAGAGGTGTTTACAGATAGTGAAGCATTGCAAGAACGGTTGCGTTCGTTCGACTACAAGAACACCGCCTTACTAATGATGACTTCGGGAACATTTGATGGTATCAAAATCAACGATTTTGCAAAACAACTCATTCATGGATAAACAAAAAAAACGCGATTACCTCTATATGAGGATGGCCAAGACGTGGTCAGAGAATAGTTACTGCGAGCGCCGACAAGTAGGTGCTATCTTGGTTAAGGATAACATGATCATCTCGGATGGTTATAACGGCACACCCAGCGGTTTTGAGAATAAATGCGAGGACGATAACAATGTAAGCAAGCCGTATGTGCTGCATGCGGAGGCGAATGCAATCACAAAGATTGCCCGCAGCCACAACAGCAGTGAGGGAGCAACCTTATACGTCACCACCTCTCCCTGTATGGAATGCAGTAAACTCATCATCCAAGCCGGAATAAAACGCGTTGTTTATAGCGAAGAATATCGCATTTGCGATGGACTCGATATCCTGCGTCGTGCAGGGATTGAGGTAGTACATTTGGTTGAGTAATTATGAAAAAGTATTTGTGGCCAACGATTACGGTAGTGTGTTTGTTCGTTGGGTTTCTGATTGGAAACGCCATTCAAAACAAAGCGAATGCCCAACGCATTGTCATCAACGGCAATGAGATTTTTGCTATGCCCAATAGCAAAGTGGATCAACTGCTTCATTTGTTGGAGCAACAGTACGTGGACTCTTTGAATGTGGATAGTATCACGGACGAAGTGATGGCAGATATCGTCAAACAGTTGGATCCACACTCGGCTTATATCCCCAAGAAAGACTTAGAGATCGTTAACTCCGAACTCAGTGCTTCTTTCTCGGGCATCGGGGTGCAATTCACTATTCAAAAAGACACCATCAACGTGGTTGCCGTTATCTCGGGTGGACCGAGTGAGGGCGTGGGCGTGATTGCCGGCGACAAGATTATCTCCGTCAATGATACTAATTTTACGGGCAACGGCATCAACAACGAGAAAGTGATGCACACCTTACGTGGTCCTAAGGGTACGCAAGTGAAGATTGGGGTACTGCGCCACGGCTATCCCGATACGTTGTACTACACCATCACACGTGGAGATATCCCCGTCAAATCAGTAGATGCGCATTTTATTATTGGTAAAAACATTGGTTTTGTTCGCGTCAATAAGTTTGGCGAGAGTACCTATAACGAGTTTATCTCGGCATTAGCAGACCTCAAGAAAGACGGAGCTACCTCTTATATCGTTGATTTGCGCGAGAACTCGGGAGGCTACATGGACCAAGCTATTCGTATGGCAAACGAGTTCCTTAACGCAGGGGATATGATTGTTTATTCTCAAGGTCGTGCTTATCCTCGCTACGAAGCGAAAGCCAATGGACTCGGACGTTTCAAGCAAGTGCCTTTGGTGGTGCTGATAGATAACTTCTCCGCTTCTGCCAGTGAGATCTTTGCCGGAGCGATGCAAGACAACGATCGTGCCACGGTTATCGGTCGTCGTTCGTTTGGTAAGGGATTAGTGCAACAACAGATGCCGTTTATGGACGGCAGTGCTATCCGGCTCACCGTAGCGCGATACTACACCCCAAGCGGGCGCTGTATTCAACGTCCTTACGAGTTAGGCAAACAAGACCAATACGAGAAAGATATCATTGACCGTTTCGAACACGGAGAGTTCTTCAGTGAAGACAGTATCCATTTTGGCGACAGCACTCGCTACTACACAAAGAATGGGCGCGTAGTGTTAGGCGGAGGGGGAATCATGCCCGATATCTTTGTGGCAAGAGACACAAGCCTGATGACACCTTATTATAATAAAGTCGTTAACTTAGCTTTCACTTATCAGTTTGCTTATCAATATGTCGATGCACACCGCCAACAATTAAGTCAATTCAAGACATGGCAGAGTTTAGAGCAACACCTGATTAAGCAAAACCTGCTACCTCAGTTTGTGACCTTCTGTAAAGAGAAGGATGTACAACCAAAAGAGGACCAGATTGCTAAATCCAGTCCCCTTCTTAAACGTCTCATTCACTGTTACATCGTTCGCGATGTGTTAGGAGATGACGGGTTCTTCCCTCTCTTTGAACGAGATGATGAGATAACCAAGAAAGCGGTCGAAGTCTTACAGGCTTCTCAAAACCGCTAATACATATTGGTACAGTTTCTGCACAGTAGCGATATTTACTCGCTCATCCGGTGAATGGGGATGCTCAATGGTAGGACCAAACGAGATCATCTCCATTTTTGGATAGTTACGTCCGATGATACCACACTCCAATCCTGCGTGGATAATCAATACCCGAGGTTCGTTACCAAAAGTCTTGGCATAAACCTCTTTCATAACGGCTAACAGGTTACTGCGCAGATTAGGTTTCCAACCCGGATATGCACCCGAGAACTGCACCTCTGCCCCTGCCAAAGCAAAAGCAGAATGGATGATCTGTTTGAGTTCTTCCTTGCGGCTCTCCACCGACGAACGAGTTAAGCAGAAGACCTTAATATCTTTATCGGTTGTGGCAATCATTGCCAAGTTATTACTTGTTTCTACAATGTCGGGCATTGCGTCCAAGCGACGATAAACGCCGTGCGGGCACAAGGTGATAGCGTGGATAAGGAAGTCTTGTACGTCTTCGCGCAGTTCGACTGCGGGACACTCTACCTCTTTCATGGTCAGCGACAGGTTATCTTCTACGCCATCGAACTCACGAATGAACAGGTCTTCGTAATCGTCCACCAATTGTTGTAAGTCCTCTTTACTCTCCTTCGGAATCGTAATCACCGCCATTGCCTCACGAGGAATAGCGTTACGTAAGCTACCACCATCGACCTTAACGAGACGAGCCTCATACTCGGCTACTGCCACTTTTAAGAAACGGAAGAGCAGCTTGATGGCATTCGCGCGTTGCAAGTGGATATCGCAACCCGAGTGACCGCCTTTGCAACCTTTGAGGTCAATCTGCAAAGCGATATCGCCTTCCTCTACCTCGACTGGGATATAGTCGAAGGTAGCGGTTGTATCTACACCACCGGCACAACCGACATATAACTCACCTTCGGTCTCGGAATCGAGGTTCAATAAGTATTTACCCTGTAAGAATCCTTCTTCCAAAGCGAATGCACCATACATTCCTGTTTCTTCATCCACAGTGAAGAATGCCTCCAATGGAGGATGAACGATTGACTTATCGGCAAGGATAGCCATCGCGACGGCCACACCGATACCGTTATCGGCACCGAGGGTGGTGCCGTCAGCGGTCACCCACTCCTTATTATCTTCTACGTACGCGCGTATAGAATCCTTTGCAAAATCGAATGCTACATCACTATTCTTTTGCGGAACCATATCCATGTGACCTTGAAGGATCACTCCCGGATGGTTCTCCATACCCGGACTGGCGGGTTTGCGGATGAGTACGTTACCAATCTTGTCCGTCAAGGTCTCTAAACCTAAACTGCGACCGTAATTAACCAGAAACTCAGAGATAGCTTCTTTCTGTCCCGAAGGACGAGGAATAAGATTCAGTTCGTGGAAATGCTCCCAAACTGCTTTTGGTTCTTGATTTGTCATAATATTCACTATTTATTTTAGTTGTTAAATCGTTAGTTCACCGCAAAGGGGTTGTTGTAATAGTTCTACCACCTTTGAGGTATCATTTGGATATTCGCCCAAGAGACACATCATTTTTGTCAACAGGGCTTCGGTCGTAATGTCATAGCCCGACAGCACACCCGCCTTCAGCAGGTTACGACTGACCTCGTATAGTCCCATTTGGACGGAGCCGGTGTTACACTGCGTCTTATTAACGATGATGATTCCTGCCTTGATTGCTTGGGCAAGTGATTCATATAACCACTCGCATGAGGGAGCATTGCCGGCACCATACGTTTCTAAAACGATGCCTCGCAAGTCGGGTGTATTCAGAATCGCCTTCACCACCGGCTCGGTGATACCGGGGAAGAGTTTGAGTACCGCTACGCGCCCGTCCATTTGAGTATGCACCTTCAGAGTCGCATCCGCAGCAGGATAATGAATGAACGAAGGCTGATAAGTGATATGTACACCCACTTTGGCAAGTGGCGGATAGTTATACGAGTTAAAGGCAGAGAAGTGCTCGGCATTGCGTTTGGTCGTACGATTGGCACGGAACAATCTATCCTCAAAATAGATGCTCACCTCCGGCACCATCGGTTGACCTTGTTCGTTCTTAGCCGCAGCAATCTCAATGGCGGATTGTAAGTTCTCCTTCGCGTCCGATCGCAACACCCCTATCGGCAATTGCGAACCTGTAAAAATGACCGGTTTGGTCAAGTCCTCTAACATAAAACTGAGGGCAGAAGCCGAATAGGACATCGTGTCCGTGCCGTGCAAAATAACAAAACCATCGTATTCGTCATAATGCTGTTCGATGGTTTGAGCCATCTTTACCCAATCGGAAGGATGCACATCCGACGAATCAATCATCGGATTAAAAGCGAGCAGTTCTACCCCAAAGGGTGCCTGAGAAAACTCCGGCACAAAATGTTTGAAGGTATCCAACGAAGCGGGACGAAGAGAGCCCATTTGAGGGTCTTGAACCATAGAAATTGTTCCGCCGGTCATTATTAAGAGTACTTTGGCACGCATTTTGTATGTTAATTTTTGTTATGTCAGAACGTAAAAAAAATATTCTTTTGGTAGATGATGAGGTCAACCTCACTACTATTTTCGCAGATTTCCTGCGCAGTCAAAATTTCAAAGTCACTATACTTACTCAGTCGGACCGCGTCTTAGAGAACCTCTCCGCTACGCATGTGGACTTGTGTATCTTAGACCTCAACCTGTCCTCGGGCAGTGGTTTCGATTTGCTTCGCAAGCTCCGTAAGGCGAATGCGGAACTCCCGATTATTGTTCTTACCGCGCGTTCAGCAAAAGAGGACATCTTGCGAGCTTACAACATCGGTTGCGACGATTACATCACCAAGCCCTTCTCGATGGACATTGCTCTTTGTCGTATCCAAGCAGTTCTTCGTCGGTGCGAAGCTCCTGCGAAGAAACAACCCACTACGTATCAACTCGGTTCGCTCATGTTTGATTCCCAACACCAACGTTTGGGTAATCAACGCCTCACGGCACGTGAAAGCGAGATCCTGCATCTTCTCTTACAACAAGAAGGGCAAGTAGTGGATCGCCACTTTATCCTCGCCTCCGTTTGGTCGCAAGACTCCTATTTTGCGTCCCGCTCGTTAGCGGTCTTCATCACACGTTTAAGACACCTCTTAGAGCCTACCCCTTATACCATCCTTGCCGTTACGGGCAAGGGGTATAAGATCGTTCGCTCAAAATAAACTCAACTGCTCCTCTTTCTCTCCGTTCGTAATAGTTAATGTCACGGGCGAAGCCGGTGTTTCCGGAGTTTCCGGCTGTTCCGGAGTTTCCGGATTTTCCGGTTCCGGCTCTGGTTCGGGTTCGGGAGGAGCCGGAGTGATATCTTCTATCTTATCAATGTCCAAGGTCGATATACGTTTTCCTTTTGCTTTAGGCGATTTGGCTTCGATAAACTCGGACATAACCAGCGTCATCGGTTCGCGATGTTCGTCTTTGAAGGTAACAAGGAACGTAGCCTCTTCCCTATCACTAATCGCCACATATTGGCTTCGGTCATCCTCACCCAAGAAGTTCTGGGACTTGAGTTGGGCATCAAACTGGAAACGTTTGGCGTAGTAGTAGCCTAAATCGGCATTCCACAACGCCACCGACCAAATCTTCTGCGGGTTGAACTTCTCGATACGATAGATATTATCGTCAAAGTGGGCAGTTAACTCAAACGTAGTCAAGTAATAATCGCCCTTGGTGGTAACGACTAATATCCTATCCTCGTCCATAAACTCGCCTAAATAGGTACCTTGTCCGTCGTAGTTAATACGCAGCACATCGGGGTCAAACCACACCTGTCGTCCGCCTAAGGTCGAGTGACCTTTTTGTTTGAGCGAGATTGCCTTGATGTCATATTTGGTCAGTAAATTTCCTCGTGCACTACGCGACTTCACAGCCAGTTCGCTCAAGTCTTTTATTATCTCGAGTTTCTTTAGATGGGGCATGGGTTTGAGTTGAGCTCGTATCACCTCTGCCTCTCCATTGGGGTTCGCCGTGAAATAAACCACCTTACTACCCGCTTTGCCCGTGGTGAGGTCGTACTCCTTATCGCGCACAATACCCGTCACAAAGAAACGTTTCATAAAGTAATCTCCGCCCTTGCCATCACGATAGACCACGTTGTATATGGTGCGCGTATCGTTCTTCTTGAAGATATCTACATGTATAATGTCCGTTCCGATGAAGGTCTTATCTGCCACGCGGATAATCTTATACTTACCATCTTTGTGGAAGATGATAAGGTCATCTATATCGGAACAGTTGCAAAGGAAGTCGGCATTCTTAAGTCCCATACCAATGAATCCTTCGGTATAATTGACATAGAGTTTCTTGTTGGCTTCCACCACCGTCTTGACATTGATCGACGCGAAGTTACGCACCTCTGTCTTACGCGGATAACGATCTCCGTATTTCGCCTTCAGTTGCTCAAACCACCGTAATGTATAATCCGTCAAGTGATTGAGGTTTTTAACAGTCTCTTTGATCTGTTTCTCCAACGACTTCATCAACTCGTCCGCTTTCTTGGAGTCGAACTTCGTGATGCGAAGCATGCGTATCTCAAACAGTTTCTCAATATCCTCTCGTCTCACCTCGCGAATGAGCGAAGCCTTGAAGGGCGTTAACTCTTGATCCACAAAAGCAATCAAGTTATCTTTGTCGGTGGCATTCTCGTAACCCTCTTTTTTATAGATACGATTCTCAATGAAAATTCGCTCCAACGAGGTGTAGAAATACTGCTCCTCCAACTCTGATTTCTGTATCTCTAACTCCCACTTGAGCAGTTGTTTCGTGTTATCGGTAGAACGTTTGAGTAAGGTCGACACATTCGTGAAGATAGGTTTCTTATCCTCTACCACGCAGCAGTTGGGCGCAATCGTCACCTCGCAATCCGTAAACGCATAGAGGGCATCTATCGTCTTATCCGACGAAGCACCCGGAGCTAACTGTACTAAGATCTTAGCCTCTTGCGCCGTAAAGTCATCGACTTTCTTAATCTTTATCTTCCCGTTATCTTGTGCTTTAAGGATGGTCTCAATGATCTTAGAGGTGGTCGTTCCGTAGGGCACTTGGCTGATGATAAGCGTCTTATTATCCTCCGACTTGGTAATCTTCGAGCGCACCTTCACCATGCCGCCACGTTCGCCATCGTTGTAACGATTGACATCTATCTCACCTCCCGTCGGGAAATCAGGATAGAGCACAAACTCCTCGCCTTTAAGGTATGCCATTGCGGCATCGCATAACTCGTTGAAGTTATGAGGAAGGATCTTCGAGTTCAGACCTACCGCAATACCTTCCACTCCTTGCGCCAACAAGAGAGGGAACTTAACGGGCAGGTGGATAGGTTCTTTCTTACGCCCGTCATAACTCATCATCCAATGGGTCGTCTTGGGATTAAAAACGGCCTCTAATGCGAACTTACTCAACCTCGCCTCAATATAACGAGGAGCCGCAGCCCCATCCCCTGTGAGGATGTTTCCCCAGTTTCCTTGGCAGTCAATCAACAGGTCTTTTTGTCCTAACTGCACCAACGCATCCCCAATACTGGCATCGCCATGAGGGTGATACTGCATAGTCTGACCTACGATATTCGCCACTTTGTTCATCTTACCATCATCCACACACTTCATCGCGTGTAAGATACGCCGCTGTACCGGTTTGAGTCCGTCCTCAATAGCCGGTACGGCACGCTCTAAAATCACATACGAAGCGTAGTCCAAGAACCAGTCTTGGTACATTCCTGTAAGATGATATTTTATTTCTTCATCATCATTCATAATTCCACTGTAGCCCACGCTACTTCGCCTCCTAACGGAGGATTTTTCTTACTAACTTGCACATGCACGGTCGCTTCGGGATAAAGACGCACTAACTGCGCCCGAATGCGTCCGGCTACGTGCTCTAACAAATTCGATGGCTGTTGCATCTCCGCCACTACCACATCATATAAGGTCTGGTAATGAACCGTATCCTCCAACTCATCCGTCACAACCCCTAATGTCTCGGGGATGTCAATGCTAACGCTCACTTTGAAAGTGTTACCCAGTTCTCGCTCTTGGGCAAACACTCCGTGACGCGCCTGCAACACAATGTCCTGCAAGCGAATCACCATGGTTTATTTATCCTTGTTGAGGAAGACAAAAGCAAAAATACCTGCCACTTCCAACACTAACGAAGCAGCCAAAAGGATGTTCGATACGGGTTTGAAGAAATAAACCACTAAGCATAAAACGCCTAACAAAACCAGGATTACACCTGCGTACTTTTTCAATGTATTCATACGATTTATTGTTTAAAATTATGTTATTTCACTAAATGATAATATCCTCCGGGGATTGCCCTAACGCGCCCTTGTAACTCTAATCCAACCAACTGCGTCACTACCTGCTGATAATCCTCTCCCATCGCCTCCACTACTTGATTGATGTGTACATCCGCTTCCTCTTCACGTATAAACTGCAATAACCGCAAAGCTAAAGGCTCAAGCGTCTCGTCCTCATCCGCTAATTCCAACTCCGTCTGAACAGGAACACTCTCCCAATGCATCGCTGATACGATATCGTCCGCACCGGTTACTAACATCGCCCGTTGGTCGCGTATCAACTGATTGCATCCTGCCGCATTCGTGTCCCATATTCGCCCGGGGATAGCAAACACATCTCGATTATAATCCATCGCCAAACCGGCCGTTATCAACGACCCTCCTCTCACTTTCGACTCCACCACTAATGTGGCATCCGACAAGGCCGCAATGATCCTATCTCGCGCCACAAAGTTCCATCCTTCGGGCTCTGTTTCGGAAGGGTACTCCGTCACCAATCCGCCATTCTTTAATGTCTCGATTGCGATAGAGCGGTGTACCGTCGGATAAATTCGGTCTAATCCATGCCCTAACACGGCAATCGTCGATATACCCGCCTCCAAAGCGGCTTTATGCGATGCCACATCTATCCCATACGCCAACCCACTCACAATCGTCAAATGAGGCACCTTACGTGCTAACTCCAACACAATCTGACGAGTGATATCCTTCCCTTGTTCCGTGGCAGAACGCGTACCCACTACCGACAGGAACTTCCCCTCATTAAAATTGATCTTCCCTTTGGTAAAAATAAGGTAAGGCGCATCCGGCGTTTCCTTCAAACGCGCGGGATAACCAGCATCTTGCTGCGTTAGCACGCCTATCTGATGTTGATGGATAAACTCCACCTCGCGCTTCGCTTTTTCCAAAGCCGCCTCTTTCCCCTCTTCCTTCAGATGTGACCACGCCTCTTCGATATTCCGAAAAGTAAGCAGCAACTCCCTCTGCAAAGGAAATCTACCACGCAAGAGCGATGTAAACGCAATCCAATATGTCAATTCCTCATCGCGCATCAGCACTTTTCACCATAACATAAATCCCCTGCATCACCTAAACCGGGTAAGATATATTGGTGTTCATTTAACTTCTCGTCCATCGCGGCCGTGTACAATGTCAACACACTCCCTTTCTTCTCTTGCTCTTCCAACACCTTCACCGCTTCCGGCACCGCAATCAGACTGGCTACGATAATCTTCTTAGGCGTACCGTTCTCTTTGAGCAAATCCAAACAAGCACACATACTGCCTCCCGTAGCTAACATCGGGTCAACGATGAGCAAAGTCTTACCATCCAGATTAGGCGTAGCCTTATAACCGCATTCGATATGCACTTGGGTGTGTGCCTCGTCGGCATAGACACGCTTGGCGGAAAGGAAAGCGCAGTCGGCTTTGTCGAAACAATCTAAAAAACCTTCAAAGAAAGGCACTCCTGCTCTGAGTACCGTTGCCAAGACGATCTCATCTTGCAAAGCCTCCATCGTTGTCGTTTGCAAAGGTGTCTGCACCTGTATGGGAACGTATGTGAGCGACTTACTAATCTCATAGCTCATCGCTTGAGCTACCCGATAAAGGTTCTTGCGGAAACGCATTCGATCCGACTGGATGTGTACATCACGCAGTTCTCTTAAATACTCGTTGATTAGACTTACCTGTTCCGACAAATTGATTACTTTCATATAGCACTATTTAATGGATTGAAAACTTACTCATTACTTGCTCACTGTACCCCTTCGAGATAGGAATAGTGGGTACACGCGGATCTGCAAAATCCACCACCACATCACTATCTTGACGACGGATAACACTCACTTTCTTGATATTAATGATATACGACCGATGGCACCGCACCAACCCTTTATCCAAGAAACGCCACTCGATATTCTTGAGCGTGTTGCGAATCATCATCCTATCTAACTTGGTCCCATTGATATAATAAATCGTCACATAGTTATCCGCCGACTCTAAATAATACACCATCTCCGGACGGATAGACAATTTCAAATCCCCTTTCTCATCATAAAAATGGTACATCTGAGGTTCGATATCCCCATCGGCATTCCCCGTCACAGAGTGCAACTCGTTCTTCGCGTTCACATACGCAAACGCCAACAATAGTATCGTATAAGGAATAAACAACGTGAACGCCGCACCTAACAAAATATCCTTATAAAGCGAGAAGAACGACCAATCATATTCCTCCGCAATAGAAGGAAACGCCTCTATCATCACCACCGAATAGATAAACGTCATCACGTTTACCTCCAAGAACAGCCACAAACTATATCCCGTCACGCTTAACCCTTTCCGAGAAGCATAGACGTTCATCATCCAACGACTCAAACAGATCACCGCCATCCCGACCCCCACCACAATCGTTGTCCACACCAAATACTGCCAATCGGTCTCGATCAACACCCTCGCTCGGAAAGGCTCAAAAATGATGATAAACAGTTCCGTAAAAATAGCCGTTCCCGCCACCAACCAAAGCGAATTTTGCTTGGAATAGAAATATGTCGGAATCTTATTTTTCATGCAGATTTTGTATTTTGACTGCAAAGGTACAAAAAATTCTTTACTTATGCAAATTTATTGAAATAAATTTACAAAAAATCTTCTAACACTTGCATATATCAAAGAAAAACCGTACTTTTGTACGATTTTTGAGAAATTTGTATGAAACCGAATCATTTCATCCATAAAATAGCGAAAGAACTGGTACAATCCATGCCCATTGCCCAATTTGATGGACAGGTGATTGTCATTGACCAACCCGAGCAAGTGGAGGAGGCTGCGCAATACCTTTCTCAACAAAAAACTTTAGGTATTGACACCGAGTCGCGTCCTAGTTTTACACGCGGCACTCATTATCCGACGGCTCTCTTGCAAGTGGCAACCCCCGATCGCTGTTACCTTTTCCGCTTGACCCACGTTGGTTTGCCGCAAACCATCGCGGACATCTTTGCTAACAAAGATATCTGCAAAGTCGGACTCGCTTTCAAAGACGATATTAACGGACTGCGTCGCAGACGGGATTTCACTCCGCGCAACTGCATTGACCTCCAATCCATCGTAAGAAAATACGGCATCCTTGACCTCGGTCTGCAAAAGATCTTCGCTATCTGTTTCGGTAAGAAAATCAGCAAAGCGCAACAACTCACCAATTGGGAGAACTCAACCCTCACACCCGAGCAGCAACACTATGCTTCCACCGATGCATGGGCAACGTTACTCATTTATAACGAACTGATGGCGACCGCTCCGCTACCGAAGAAAGAGGCGGACGCACTCTATCAAGCCGAGTTGGAAAAAATGCAACTCCACCAACAAGAAGTGCTTGCGGCTCGCGAGGCACAGCAAGCGGAACAAACGAAGACAGAAAACACCCCAACTAAATAATTTATGGACAATCAAGAAGTTTATAACGCCTATTATCACGGACAACACAAAGGGCTGTTTTTCTGGTTTCGTAATGCGCGTTCCATTGCTTTACCACAAAGTCTTTTTCCTGCCATTCTTTCTGTGATGATGGTTTGTTCCTTGCCCTCTTTTAATGGTTGGCTCGCAGCGTTAGCCGTTCTCGGTATAGCCATCGGACATTTAGGAATGAACCTCGCCGATGACTATTTCGACTATCGACGCGACCCTCGTATTCGCTCTACCCTCTCCTCTACTTCCGTTCGGGCGAGGTTGGATAAATGTACCTATATCAATAATGGCGATGCCACTCCCGAAGACCTCTTTCGAGCGATGGTTGCCTTTCTTTTCGTGGCGGGATTATGCGGTCTTGGTTGCGTCATCGGGCAATGGCTTCTGCATGGTCTTCAAGCCGCTCTCGCAGTGGTGATGTACGCGGTCTTAGGGCTTATCTTTGGGCTCGGATATTCAACAAAACCCCTTAACTTAGCGATGCGTGGATTAGGAGAACCAACCGTTGGTTTAATGTTCGGTCCGCTGCTGATGTTAGGTGTTAATGCCGCTTGTACGGGGGCATTTTTCTCTTTTCCGGTAGGACTGATATCAATAGCAATCGGGTTGCTCGTAACCAATATCCTCTTTGTTCATTCTGTAATGGAAACGGATGCCGATGCCGAACTCAATAAGATGACTTTTGCCCGTCTCATCGACAATAAAAGGCGTGAGGTTATATGGACATCTATCTTTGGTTTCACGCCCTATATTCTCATCTTAGTCGGGGTGCTGGCAAACCTATGGAGTGCGTGGTATCTACTCGTATTCGTTACCATTCCGATGGTGATTTACCTCGTGTATTCTCTTTCGTGTTTTACGCGCGGATTGCCCACCAACGATAACCCTCAATGGTGGATGGGACCTATGCCCGAGTTTAACCTGTTCAAGGAAGCACAAATGGACTGGTTTCTGATCCGTTGGTTACTCGCTCGAAACGTAGTTATGTACTTCTGCTTGATTCTTATTATCCTCGAAATATTTATCTAATTATGAAACTGACTCAATACATCTATTTAGCTTGGTGGTTTGTTCGCGCACGGTTCTTCGGACGGCGCAAACCGCTTCAAACCGTACTTTTCATCACCGATAAGTGCAATCTCAAATGCAAACACTGTTCGGTTTATGGTATCACGGGAGCCAAACACCGTCCTTTCGCGGATATCGTTGCCGACCTCCAATGGGCATACAACGAGGGCAGCCGATTCATCGACCTTGAAGGGGGCGAACCTACCCTATACAAAGATGGAGACAAAGACCTCAACGACGTTATTGCCGCAGCCAAACAGATAGGTTTCTTCTCTATCACCATCACCACCAATGCTCAACAGCCATTTGATTGGGTAAACATGGACTCGTTATGGGTAAGCATGGACGGTGTGGGCAAGTATCACGACCTTATTCGCGGTGAAGGCGCTTTTGCTCGTTTGGAACAAAACATCGCTCTTTTCCAAGCCGGTCAACCAGCCAAAGGACGCAAACGCGCGTTGACCGTTAATATGGTCGTGAACAAACTCAATATCGACAGCCTCGAACCGGCACTCGAATATGCACAAAACAACGATTCCATCGACAAAATCGCCGTCAATATGCACACCCCTTTTGCCGGAACAGAAGACCTCGCTCTCACCCAAGAGCAACGCGAATATGTGATTGACACCGTCCTTCGGTATAAACGCAAAGGGTATCGGATAATGAATAGTTATTCAGGACTCAAGAAGATGCGCCATGTAGAGCGCTTAAAGAACCGCTGCTGGGTAACCTCTTTCATCTATCCTAATGGGGCTCGCGGTTACTGCGTCGGACTGCAACCCCAGCAACTCCCACTCTCCACTCTAAACTCTAAACTCTCCACTATCTATACCCCTACCGATCTATGTGCCCATTGTGGTTTCTGCATGAGCGGAGAGATGGCATCTGTGTTTAATTTTTGTCCCGACACCTTGCTTGCCGGATTAAGTTTGAGAATGTGATATGACGACCATTATTTTAAAACCGAAGAAAGAAGAAGCCGTTCTGCGTTTTCACCCGTGGGTCTTCTCGGGGGCTATTCAAAAAATCGTTCTTGACAAAAACTATCCCTTCTCCGAACCGCAAGAAGGTGAACTTGTGAAAATTGTTGATTTCAACGGAAAAATATTAGGCGTCGGACACTATCAGATTGGTTCGATTGCGGTGCGTATCTTAGCCTTCGGAACCGACACCCTGCCTGTGGATTTCTTTGAACAACGAATACGGGCGGCTTATCAGGTGCGTCACCAACTTAACCTCATTCGAAAAGACAACAACACCTATCGTCTCGTGCATGGTGAGGGCGATTTTCTGCCGGGACTCGTCATTGATGTCTATGCCGATACGGCTGTCGTTCAAGCCCATTCGGTGGGTATGCACCGCTGCCGTCAACGGATTGCCGAAGCCATCGTAAAAACCGTCCCCGAAGTGAAAAACGTCTATTATAAGTCAGACGATACACTCCCCTTCAAAGCCCCTATCGAAGGCGAAAAAATGGGTTATCTGATTTATCCTTCAGCCCAAGGCGGTCTTTCAGCGCAGCGGTCTTGCAGTCCGGAGGACGGTCTTTTTTGGGCAACCGAAAACGGCTTGGATTTCCGTATCGACTGGTTACGAGGACAAAAAACAGGATTCTTCATTGACCAGCGCGAGAACCGCAGCCTGCTCGAACGATACGCGCAAGGCAAGGATGTGCTCAATATGTTCTGCTATACCGGAGGATTCTCCGTTTATGCCCTGCGCGGAGGAGCTAAAAGCGTAGATTCTGTCGATGTGAGCGAGAAAGCCATCGAACTGGTCAACAAAAACGTAGAGCACAACTTCCCTCAAAATACCAACCACCATGCTTACGCCAAAGAGGCTTTTGAGTATCTATCGGGGTGCAAGGATAAGTACGACTTGATTATTCTCGATCCGCCTGCTTTTGCCAAACATCGGGACGCCATCAAAAACGCTTTGCGTGGTTATCAGCGGCTCAATGCCAAGGGCATCGAACAACTACGCGCGGGCGGTATCCTCTTTACCTTCTCTTGTTCTCAAGCCATTGATAAGGAGATGTTCCGTTTGGCAGTCTTTTCTGCTGCCGCACAAGTGGGGCGAAAGGTAAGAATCTTACACCAACTGCACCAGCCGCAAGATCACCCGATAAACATCTTTCATCCCGAGGGAGAATATCTAAAAGGGCTCGTTTTGCAGGTAGAATGAAGATTTTTTCATAAAAATGCACAAAAAATTTGGTTATTTGAAAAAAAAGTTGTACCTTTGCACCGCTTTTCGCAAGAATGGTCGGTTGCCCGAGTGGTTAGGGACCGGTCTGCAAAACCGGGGACAGCGGTTCGAATCTGCTACCGACCTCTTCAAATGCCGCCTTACGAGGGCGGCGTTTTTAATGAAGAATGGAGAATATTGTTGAAGATATTACTACCCAAGATTACAAGTACGGTTTCACCACTGATGTGGATACCGACATCATCTCCAAGGGACTGAACGAGGACGTCATTCGTACAATCTCTGCGAAGAAAGGCGAACCTCAATGGCTGCTTGACTTCCGCCTCAAAGCCTATCGCAAATGGCTCACTATGCCTATTCCCACTTGGGCGCACCTCGATATACCCGAGATAGATTTTCAAGCCATCTCTTACTATGCTGCGCCGAAAAAACAAAAGGAGCAGACCGGTGAGATTGACCCCGAGATCCAAAAGACTTTTGATAAGTTAGGTATCCCTCTTGAAGAGCGGGCTGCGTTAGCCGGAAACATGGCGGTCGATGCCGTCATGGACTCTGTCAGTGTCAAGACTACGTTTCGCGAGACTCTCGCCAAACAGGGAATTATCTTCTGCTCTATCTCCGAAGCCGTACGTGAGCACGAAGATCTCGTCAAGCAGTATCTCGGTTCGGTCGTTCCCTATAGCGATAATTTCTATGCGGCTCTTAACTCTGCCGTCTTCTCCGATGGTAGTTTTGTTTATATCCCCAAGGGGGTCCGTTGCCCGATGGAGTTAAGCACCTATTTCCGTATCAATGCAGGCAATACGGGTCAGTTTGAGCGTACATTGCTCATCGCGGACGAGGGAGCGTACCTTAGTTATTTGGAAGGATGTACCGCGCCTATGCGGGACGAGAACCAACTGCACGCCGCTATCGTGGAAATCGTCGTTCACAAAGATGGGGAAGTGAAGTATTCGACTGTCCAGAACTGGTACCCGGGAGACAAAGATGGTAAGGGCGGTATTTATAACTTCGTAACCAAACGCGGTATCACCCACGAGAACGCACGGCTCAGTTGGACCCAAGTCGAGACCGGCAGTGCCATCACGTGGAAATATCCGAGTTGTATCTTACGGGGGGATAACTCCAGTGCGGAGTTCTATTCCGTTGCCGTGACGAATAACTACCAACAAGCGGATACGGGAACGAAGATGATTCACCTCGGCAAGAACACGCGTTCTAAGATTATCAGTAAGGGTATCAGTGCCGGACATAGTCAGAACGCCTATCGCGGTCTGGTTAAGGTGGGCAAAGGGGCAGTGAATGCTCGCAACTACAGCCAATGCGACTCCTTGTTATTAGGAGATCAATGTGGCGCACACACCTTCCCCGATATGCAGATTGCCAACCCATCTGCCATCGTAGAACACGAGGCTACGACATCCAAAATCTCCGAAGACCAGCTCTTCTACTGCCAACAGCGTGGTATTGGTGTGGAGGATGCCGTTGGACTGATAGTCAATGGTTATGCCAAAGAGGTCATGGACAAACTGCCGATGGAGTTTGCCGTAGAAGCCCAGAAACTCCTCCAAGTCAGCCTCGAAGGCTCGATTGGTTAGTTCCGTTTTTTCATCATCACATTGAGAATCATACGATCCGTTTCGCGCATCGCCTCCTTGCCTAAGGCGGTGAGGTTGTGGATAGACTGATCTACATCGTCATCCACGATACCTTCCATCGAACCCGAATGGCGATGATCCATCGCTAACACGGCGGATAGCACTGCCGTACCTACGCCGCTGGTCACTTTTAAGGCGCAACCGGGTTTGGCTCCGTCGCAGATCATGCCGGTGATATTCGCCACCATATTCTTCACGGCGTATGTAATCTCCTCGAATCCGCCACCCATCAGCATCGTCAATCCGCAGCACGAACCGATAGACGCTGCCACACATCCGCATAGAGCGGACAAGCGTCCCAGCGTTTGTTTGATATAGATAACCGTCAAGTGGCTTAGAGCCAAGGCGCGCAGAAGCGTCTCGTGGTCAATACCGTTCTCTTGGGCATAAACGACAACCGGATTGGTAGCGACAATACCTTGGTTTCCGCTGCCGGAATTACTCATCACCGTGACCATCTCACCTCCCATTCTCGCATCACAAGCACCACTCGTGTAAGCGAGAATCTTCGTGAACATCGTGTCGCCGAAGATACTGTGATTGGCTTGGTCGTGCAACATCTTCCCTACACCGTGACCGCAGTCTTTGGTAAAAGACAGATTGGCTGCCGCCATATTCACGCGTGCCACCACATCTAAGAAAGCAATGTCTTTCAGGGGCACTGTGGTCGCATAATCCCAAACGGTTTGGAGGGTTAGAATTTCCTCTTCGGTCGCATTGTCTTGAGACGATTGATTGTCTTCGTATAAGGTCTTTCCGTCCAACCCAATGAGTGCTATATGGGTGTGTGAACCGCTGATAACGACTTTTGCTTCATGGCTCGCCGCACGAACAATCGTATGAATATAAAGCATCTCATGCGTCTCGTAATCGACCGAGATACGCAGATCCGTTTGAGTCAAGAATCGTTTGGCTTGTTCTACGGCTTGGGGTGTGGTGTCGCGTATCACCTCCAACTGCAACTCGCTTTTGCCTATCGTCGCACCCAAAGCAATGGCTATCGGAAGACCTGTCAGACCCGTATTGGGGATACCCACACCCATCGCGTTTTTAAACAGATTAGGGGATAAACGTATCTCTATTGCCTCGGGCAGACGACCTAACGTCTCCTTCGCTTTGGCAACACATAAAGCAACCGCAATCGGCTCCGTACAACCAATCGCAGGAACCACTTCTTGGTGTAATAATTGCTCAATAACCTTATTATTCATAGTAAAAACGCATTTTTTTGCAAAAAAATTTGCATATATCAAAAAAAAGCAGTAATTTTGCAGTCGATTTCGTTCAACGTGGCTGATTAGGGTCTCAAATTGGCGAAATATTTATCGCGGAGTAGAGCAGTGGTAGCTCGTCAGGCTCATAACCTGAAGGTCGGTGGTTCGATCCCATCCTCCGCAACTAACTCAAGAAGTATTTCCGAGTTACGGGATGTGGCGCAGTCCGGTAGCGCAACGGTCTGGGGGACCGGAGGTCGCAAGTTCAAATCTTGTCATCCCGACAACCAAAAAGAACGCTTGTTCTTTTTTTTTGTCTGTATGCCAATCTTCTCCACAGAAGTTCTTATCTCGGCATAGCCTCGAACGAACTGCGCGCGGAGCGCTTTGTGCAAATCTTGTCATCCCGACAACCAAAAAGAACGCTTGTTCTTTTTTTTTGTCTGTATGCCATTATTTTCGACTGCAAAGGTACGACTTTTTTTCGATATATGCAAGAAAAATGTGTAAAAAAATGAGAATGCAAGATTAGTATAAAAATCCTATCATCCATAGTGGAAGTTTGTTTCCAATAGGAAATTCGATGTCATCAGCCAAAATGAAGGAATTAGACAGATTGGCTATCTGCTGATATTTTTTGTCTGCTCCACCCACCTCAAAACGATAGGTTCCATCTACAAGAAAATCTCCCTGCTTCTTTCCAAATTCTACACTATGTTGGAACATAAACTGATTGACTGCAAATGTTTCTCTCACAGTTCCAACCTCAATAGGATGTGTGGCCAAGGCATACAACATATTGGTATTCTCAATATAGATTTTGTCCGGCTTTTGCATTTTTTTAATATTGAGCAAGTCGCTATATAATAAGTTCAACAATTGGGCATTGCTAAGATGCCCTAAGTAAGCGAGGATTGTGGTACGCGGCAGTGCACTCTGTACGGACATTTTTGATATATCCACCTCATACGGAACAGCAGAGGCTAACATATTCATCATAGCGCGAATCTTACGAGTATTGCCTAAATCAATTTTGCAAATACGGGGCATTTCGTCTTCGATAATTTGGCGTATCACATTGTTTATGGTATAGTAGTAGTCCACCGCATTTCGTTTGTAATAGGGATAGTAACCATATTGCAGGTACTCTTTGAAGAGTCCTAAAGGCCTAAAATCAGCAGGACAGGCATCTATCAATTTATGAGGAGCTGACAACAATTCTTCAAGAGTAAAAATAGGCAAATTGATACCCTTGTAAAACTGTAGAAATTCGCGAAAACTGAGTCCTTGTATATCATGATTGATACAGCGACGACTAAGATCGACATTGCCTGTCATAAGACTGAGAAGACTACTCCCGCTAATGACAACGCGCATATTAGGATAGAAATCGTAAATTTCCTTTATCTCCCTGCTCCAATTGGCATATTTATGTACTTCATCTAGAAATAGGTGCTTCCCACCCATCTTGTAAAACGAATCAGCTAAATCAAGAATGGAATGATCAGCAAAATAATTGGTATCAAGCGAACAATACAACACTTGATGGTCGCCAATCTCGTAATGAGAGCGGATATATTGCAGCATCATCGTAGATTTACCAACACCTTTGGCACCCCTAATAGCCAATAATTGGGCTTCCCAATTAATCGTTTTAGCACAATCTCTCACAATCCCCATTGGAGTGAGTTTAAGTAATTGTTCTTGAAGCTGAAATAATCTTTCCATAACTATAATGTTTGTCTTATGTTACAAAAATTATGCAATTTTGTTGCGTGCGTCAAACATATTTCTATATATTTTGTATTACACGCAAAACAAATTCGGCTGCAAAATTACACTTTTTTTTCCACATATGCAAATTTATTTGTGATTTTTAGTGATTTTTAGTGGGAGTGGAGGATTTGTTGAGGGTTCGTCAGTCCTATGATGCTGCGTAGATGCTCCGTAGATGCTGCGCTAAGGAAG
>JAZQOG010000005.1:0-37323 GCA_045627765.1 Paludibacteraceae bacterium
TAGTTTAATAAACTTTCAACTAAGAAGCCTAGCGGCTTACTCCTCCTCCGGTCCGCCACCGCTACCGGAGTGGTTGAGGTCCCACTTGGCGATCTCAGTCTTCCACAAGTACGAGTTGAACGACTTGTAGTTGTCGCGAACGGCTGCGTACGCCTCGTAGGCTTCTGCCAAGTCGTCGGGGTCGGTCTTGATAGCCTTAACGGCTAAGCGAACGGCCTTGAAGCGAGTTTGGCTCTTGGTTTCCAAAGCGGTCTTGGGGTGCTCGTCGTAGTCACGAGGGTTACAGATGACGGAGGTCCATTGGTTGCCTTTGCGCACACCTTTGCGACCTAAGACGTTGATGATACGAGAGTGAGAACAGATCTTACCCGACATGTCGGCGTAAGGTTCGATTAAATGAAATGTTGCCATAATAGTTTAGGTTTTTAATTGGTTAATGTTTTGTTGTTAGTCTTCATCCGCAATCACCTGTGCCCAGATGTACTTGGTGAAGGACTTGTAGCCGGTCTCGTACTGCGCACGGTAGGCTGCCATATCCGTGGCGTAGGTGGTGGCCGTTTTCTTCAATCGGGCGGCTACCAATGCTTGACGGGTCTTGAACGTCGATTGGCGATCCAACTCCGCTTGGCTGACGGGATGGGCTACTAAGTCGCGTTCGCCTTGTAGATAAGTGGTGTACTTGCCACTGGCAGTGCAACTGTGAATGACTTTGCTGTTGCGACTGATTTTTCCGCAGATGCGGCGAACCGGATACTCAAATTCGGTCTTACTGAAATGTTTTGACATAAAAGTTAAGGTTTAGGTTTTTAATTGGTTAATAAATATTGTTTACTTAGCCGGCGATACCATCGCCGATATGTTGTGTTTTATCGGTGTTTTATCGGTGTTTCATCAGTGCTTTAACTAGCCTTTTGGATCGAGAGTCGGTCGAGGGTCTCTCGACACTCTCTATTATTCTGATTACGAACTTTTTTGGCAAACATAACATCAAATGAGCATTTTTTTCATTTTTTTTAATGTTGCTTCATGTATGCGCCATATGGTCATAGGTGTTACGCCTAATTGTCGAGCGATTTGCGTTTGTGGGATTTTCTTTTGCCCAATGCCGTATATCTGCCTGATGATGTTTTGCTCGCGCGTAGGCAATCCTTGTATTACCTCGTGCAAACGGTTGAACTGCTGTTCCTGCTCCCATTGAGCATCGGTATCCGTATCGTCGGCTATGCAGTCCGCAAAAGTGATGACATCGCCGTCTTCCTCGTATAGCACGGCATCTACATCTTCTATAATATGGTCGAAGATGTCTTTGTTGGTGAACGGCAGACTGACGGTCTGCCCATAGCGGATGATGTACTCCCGTATATACTTGCGTATCCACCACGAGGCATAAGAGGTGAATTGTACCCCCGTGCTTGGGTCATACCTCTTAGCTGCTTCTATCAGTCCTAAATATCCCTCTTGCATAAGGTCTTGTTTCTTGATACCCTTTGTTTGGTATTGATTAACTATTACTCTGACCAATCGGTCGTGTTGCTTGATAAATTGATTATTAATTTCCATGATTTTTACTTGTAATTTGGTTCATTCTCTCCGCATATCTTGCGGAGTCTTGTTTTTTCGTTCATTTCTCTCCGCATTGTATGCGGGTTCCTTACGTCCGTCAACCACTTTTCGCGCATTTTTGCGTGAATATGTTAGCATCTTTGTGCCGCGCACCTTTGCGCGGAGTTGGCTGACGCTGACATTGCTGACATAGGTTTCTATATACTACCTACGCGCGGGTGGGGTTATTAGAAGATGTTGTCAGCATTGTCAGCACTATTTGCTTTTTTATCTTCATCGACAGCCTCTCTCGCCTTCATCTTACGCTGATTATCAATGTCTTGTGTTAGATACACCACATAACCTCGAGTACCTTTATGCCCTAATCTGCGCTGACAATACCCAAGACGTTGGAGGATAACTCCGAGTTTTCTAATGTCAGCAGGTTTCTTGATACTTCCGTAGTCCACAAGTTTGGCGGAAATCTCTGCCGCTGTCATAAACACCGCCCCGTTATCGCCGGGATTGGCGGGTTGGAAATACACGGGCAGCAGTTGCTCCTCGTTGCTCTCCACATGGAAAGACTCTACATGACTCTCCATCGCCTCGATGTCCGGTAACTCGAACCAGTACTCGAACCCATGGCTGATGAGGTACAACGCCTCCCCATAGATCTGCTCGTACGGAAAACTGTTTCCCCAGTTGTACGGACTCTCTATACTCTCCACCTCGAATGGCAACCACCTACGGTTCCCCGTCTGGTCAGTGAGGAACTCGCGTTTGTTTCCAGAGGCGCAGAACGACGCGATACGTATGCGGCGCTCTTTCGTGTAGCCGTAGGCGGCACGTTCGTTCACGTCAGCAGAGGTGATGATGGACTTGAGTTGGTTCAGCTCTTTGTCGGACATACTATCTATCTCATCAAGGTTGATGAGTCCGAACTCCGCTATACGCATGCGCTCGTCCTTATTAAGGTCGCGCACGTTAGCCATCTTCGTGCAGTAAGCACGCAGGCAGGGCGGCATCAGGTGTTCGAGCCACGTGGTCTTGTAGATACCCTGTTTGCCGATGAGCACCAGCACTTGCTGATTCACCACCTCGTCTTGCATCCAACTCGCCACCATCGCCACGAACCACTTCCTAAAGCACACCCGCCACCGCTCCTGCGGATTACTCCTCAATTCATCATTTAGCCCGTCAGGGCGGTTCAATTCCTCATTCGCAAGTTCTTTGACATGGACTTGCGAACTGAGCCAATCAATGAACGATTCCGAGCAGGGGGTATATTCATCAAGCGAGAGCAGGTAGTCGCGCAGGGGGTTGATGGCAGGCACGGTGTGGCTATTAAGAACGATACGTATCTCCTTATCGGAGACATTGACACCGGTCTCGTTAGCGCATTCCACCGCGATGGTGTTTATCCACCGAGTATCTAAGTCTTGCCACAACCCTACACCTCTACTCCTCTCCTCCCCTACTCCCATCTCTCCCCCTTTGGGGGAGTTGGAGGGGGCTATTACTTGTAACTTCTGCGAAAGCAGGTCGTAGCGAAGGCGACCTGTCTCAACGTAGTTGCTCCGCACGTATTCCTGTGCGGTAGGTAGTTTAGCGGCACTCATGCTTGTGCCTCCTCCTTAATTATTACACGCTCGTACGCACGGACGGCATAGCGGCATTTGGGGCCGAAGATGCGTTGCAGTTTCTCGCGGAAGAACCGGATGTTCGCGTACAGGGGTTGACTGACATCGTAATTGCAGATAATCATCATCCGGTGGGCTTTCGGGTGTCGGCGAACACCCACGGGCAGTTTGCCCACTTGTCTCCCTTCCTCATTGAGTTCGTGATAGAGGGTGGACCGCCGTTTGGTTGAAGGGTCCCGTAGAACAAAGCTAATTGCCTTGTTCAGGTTGAGGTAGTTCATGACTCGTGCCACTTTGGCATCGTTGCTTTTAAGGGAAGAAGCAATAACCACTTGTTCTAGTTGTGCCATAATCTTTAAAATTTAATTGGCATTAAACAAAAAGATAAATGGCAGATCTGCCGGTGAGGGGTCTCTTTTGGTCGACCTGAGACCACTCACGTCTTTCCCCTTTTTTGGAAAAGCGATGCAAAATTACTGCTTTTTTGTGACATGAAGAATTAGCGGAAACGACAAAAAAAATAAGTCGCTCATTGTTAGCGACTTATTGAAAAACAGAGGAAAAAAGGATAGGACAAAGAGAGGAAAAATACCTTATCTTCCGCTATATTGGAGGAAATTTAGTCTCTTTTTTAAGTTGTCATCCGGTAAATTATGACGCTCTTCACGATTTTTTTCATACGGACAACCTAAATTTTCGCAAAAAAGTTTATACCAAGAACTAAAAGTGTTTGGAACTGATGCGTTTTTGAAAGAACTTTCGTATATCATGACAGCAATCTGACAGAACTCTTTTGGTGTATGTTCCGCTTTTAGTTCTTCCACCAATTTATCAAAATAGTTGATATTCCCACCCGCTCCAGAGAATGTGGGCTTAAAGAATTGTTTAAGATTCTCGGGATGAAGGTCTATATCCTTTTCTACATCCTCAGAGATATCTTGCGCTTTTCCTGTAATGATAGTGCAATTATTGTTGTCGTGAATGTCATTAAAGGTTACCCTTGCCCCATTAAAATTAAAGATTCGATCGCCTGCCATAGTTTTAAGATTTTATAGTTGGATTAATATTATCGTGAATGTCGTTGATAGTCGCAGTTGAGTTATTAATTATTGTTACGTTATTATTGTTAATAGTACCGATTTCGTGCTTAACGTATATCTTAGAATCTATTTGTTTATCAATATGTTTGATGCATAAGCCTACTATCAACAAGACCACAGATAAAATATACCCAAGTGCAATATAGGGATGGATAGTCTTATAAAAATCAAACGTAAGCAAACCGGACCCCAGTCCGAGGTTAGGCAATAATTTATTTATCAACTCAAACAACCCCGAGAATATCAATAACAGCAACTCCGAAGCTGCTAGACCGATAAAAAGCCCCAGGCTGGACAATAATATTTTAGATGAAATAGGCTTCATTTTATTTTAACGTTTTCGTTATTGTGAATATCGTAAAAAGAAGTATTATCTCCATTAAAGATAATTTGATTAGCCTTAGGTTCATTTATCTTACACTGATCATAAGCAAAGTGCACAAAGTACTCATACATCTTTATGACATCCGGTGCGCCATTATATTGCCAGTTCTTATTATTAGGGTCCTTGCTTTCTTCTAAAGCTCGCTCGAATTCTTTTTTCTCTTTTTCATAGATGGTCAGAGCTACTTCTTCTTTTGTTGGTAAATTATTTCGCTCTACATCTTCCTTTAATTCTTTTTCTTTCTTAACATAAAGTGCCTGCCAATAGGTTTGGAAATACTTTATTCGTTTTTCCAAAGACACATTTTTGAAGCCCACTAAGATTTCTTGATTAATAGGGGTGCCTTGGGGTAAATCGTGATACTTCTCGTAGATGGCTATCATATTGAGGATTTGATAGAGAATCTTTAAAAACGCAATAGTGTCATTAGCCACTATCTTTCCACGAAAATCCCTTATTGATAGAAGAGCAGTTATTATATTGGGGAATTTGCTTGTACGAGCCAATTCGCTTCCAACGACCTGGGAATAAGCAACCAAATCTTCCGGGGCCATATTTGATAATACTACTTCGAATTCGTATTTAAAATAGTCTTCTTGAAACTTATTACCACTAAGGTATATCCTTAGATTCTCATCATTAAAGACAATCTGTTTCAATTGTCGATAAAAATGAATTAGGCATAAGCAACTCCCAGAAAACAAGGCATATCCTTTTGGCTCATATCCTCTTTTCGTAAACCACTGTGCACCATGATCAATCATATAAATAAGAGCATCTATCCGATAGTCGAAATTATCAATATTACATAAAAGCATGTGGAGAATTTCTTGCCAACTTGCGAGGCAGTGTTTTGTGGCCAAGTAACGATTGATATTAATAGAAGAATCGAATACGTCTTCCCAATTGGCTTGACAAACCAATAGTTCGCCGTTGTTAATTTTCTCGATGAGGATTTCGGCCGGTCCTTTTTTTATTGGGGTTGTGTCATTCATTTTTGATAGTTAGATTTGTATTGCCCTGAATTTCATTATAATTGCCTTTTATATTGAATGTGTTGTGATGAGCGACTTGGGCTTTCCTAATCATATTTTGTACAGCCTTATTAAGCCAATCTTCTTTATTGACAACACAGTGATTTATAAAGGCTATTAGACTATCCCCCTCATTTGAGTAATACTCTAACATTTCTTCGAGAGAAACAATATATTCCGGCTTCTCTTTAGGAGGTTTTGTTGCTTGTTTTGCTTGTTTAGCCTTTTCTTTCTGTTGTTCCTGTTCCAACTTTGCCAAATCCTTATATTTCTCTACCCAAGCTTTCCATTTTGCTGCTAAGTCTTTCTTTGTCGAGTTGAAAGTGTTTCTTAAGATTAAATCGCGTTGCTTGTATATACATTTTATTGTCTCGTATTGAATACGATGGCTGTCTAAACCTTCTATAAAAATATCACTACTATTTAAGAGAATAGGAACAAAACTTGGCCAATCAACACATGCCGGTTTTATAATTTCATTCTCAAGCATTTCTTGCAAGCCCCACATCGCGATTGACAGATCGTTAAGGGGGCGCTTGCGTTTATCCATAAAATAGTCTCGTAGTTTCTGCTCATCAACACCATCTAAATAAAAATCAATAGCATCATGTTGATTAACATCTTCGTAGCCATCAAAATTCTCCTTTGTATACGCAAGTTTTTCTTCAAAACTTTTATTTTTTAAGTCGTCAATCAAACATTCTTCAGGTACGTGCAGCATAATATTATCATTTTTATTAAATAACAATGAGTTCTTGATACATTTCGAAGAAATGAGCAAAGATTCTCACTTGATTTGTTTAACCGACTTCTTTACGCGCGGAGCCATTCCATGAACCAATCAAAGATGGAGGGCATATGTTTAGCGAATTTTAAAAGCATTATTCATCCAAAACACGTCCTAGTGTAGTGTCACGGAACGCATAGCCATGATTAAAGGTAATCTTTTGATAGTCCGGGAATAGTTGCTCGAGGAATGTGAGTTCAAAGACTAAGCGAACATCTTGAGGGTCCGCATCGGCTTGTCCTTCTTTTCGATAGCCCATGCGAGCAATCTTTATTAGGTATAAATCGCGAATGCCCTTGCTGGTAATATACGGCATGAAATAATACAACTTATTCAGTGCTATCGTAGATGGGAAGGTGCCAATCGGTCCGGTATAATAAATTTTATCCGGATCATTAGACTCAAAGTACTTTGCATTGTCCGATTTAACATAACCGACCAACAAACGTTTGGTAACATCCCGGGTATAAGTCTTCTTGAGCGCGTTTTGTACCAGAATCTCTTTGGGGTCATTGTCAAAGAGAGAAAAGTCCAGTCTGGGTTGGGCTTCTCGTTGACGATTGATGGGGCAAGAGGAAACAGGAGCCTCGTCATAGATGAAACGATACAAACTCTTACCTACTTCTTCAACGATACCACAAACAAGGGCATTGCCCATTAAGAAAGCACGCTTGCCGTCGGCCACATCCTGATGGTACGTATGATTATCAGGGAACATATTTAAGCGTTCCAGTTCCAGCGGTATCAAACGACGATAACGTCCACTCGGAGTTTGAACAACATGTTTAAATCGTGACGGAGCATTTCCTCCTTCACCCGTAATCATCGTACGAGAGGGTTTGTCTAACGGATCAGGGAAGGACATGCCGCCTTCCGTAAAGATATATTTGAATCCTTCCTTAGATGTCCGTTCTATCTTTTTAGCCCCTTTCTCATACTCCCACTTGGGCAACTCGGATGCGTCAATAAAGAACTCATCAGGAACGAACTGCTCATCCACCAGGACATCACCTAACGTAATGCGGGGACCATCATATACGGGAACGGCATCAACAGAATATACTTCGCGATCAATCATTACTCCGGCATCACCGAAAGGACTTTCGTCTTTCTTGGTTTCATTAAAGTGTTTGGACACTTCTTGGATAGAGCCTTTAATGGTAAAGATAGATTCCGAAGCTTCTTTGGTCGTGAATTGGAAGGCATTAGCCATAACTCCGTCGTGCAGAACCCAAAGACGCTTGTCTTCAATTTTATTTGCCACAACAGAGTCTTTTCGATAACCTAAGATATATGTGCGACGACGACGCTGAGGCATTCCATAATCAGCCGCATTGATAACGCGCCATTCTACACAATAACCTAAGTCAGCAAGAGACGCAAGGATAATGGCAAAATCTCGACCACGCTGGTCCGCTGGAGAATTTAATAAGCGATCTACGTTTTCAAAGAAAACATACTGAGGTCGTTTATCACCCTTCTCATTGAGGATACGATATATCTGCCACCAAAGCACTCCCTTTTTACCTTCAATACCACCAGATTTACTTAAGGTGGCTGCAACGGAATAGTCTTGACAAGGGAAGCCGCCAACCATTAAATCACAATCAGGGATATCGGTTGTCTTAACAAGATTAATATCTACATTGCTATGACTCTTGTTCCCAAAACGCGCTTGATATACGATATGTGCATCTTGATGTTGGGTGGAAGGTTCCCATTGATTAAACCAAATAGTCTTAAAATGGTCAGAAGCGCCCTCTAATCCAATGCGGAATCCTCCAACTCCTGCAAAAAGTTCAACGACATTAATGTCTTTATTTTCTTTAGTCATATTGTGTATTTAATTTTCATCAATGATTTGGGTCATATATTCCTGATTAAACCAATAACCGTATTTCATGCATTTACCACCATTGGGATTATCTGTCAAGTCGGCTGAGTTACGTGCTTTAGGACGAACATGGAATTTATTATGGTCTTTTAACTTCCAGAAATATTTTGGTTCTATCTTATTTTTTCTAACATTGTCCCTAATATTATTCCAATATTCTTCCGCCGTTATCAAATCTTCCGTTGGCATTGTCCAAAAGAATGCCTTTTCTAGGACATAATCCTCCATCCCTTTATTCTGTTCTTTAAAGATGACAAACAGGAAACGGCTTGTAAATATTTCGTATAAACGGCTATCACACCAATCTTCGCAATCATAGACTTCTTGATAATCAATTCGCTCAAACGAAATAGATTCAGGAAGTCGACCATTTGCTTTTATGCGTATTGTTTTTAGGGTTAAACCCGCCTTAAGGAACTCTTCTGTTTTGTTAATTTGAGTCGTTTTCCCTTCACTAGCAATGGCAGCAGCAACCATAGCAAGGTCATGTTTAGGTTTCTTTTTATCACAAGCAACCCTTGAACCATATAGAGACACCTCTGGAAAACTAATATCTTCTGCATATTTGCCTATATATGGTTCAAATCTTTCAATAACGATGTCATCAAAAGATTTGTGTTGTAAAGCAAGAGCACTCACCAACTGTTCATTAGGTATGGTGTAGTTGCATATAGCATTTTTCCCACTATGCTCTATATAGGACAGAATAGTCCTCATATATGCCATCTTTAAACAAAATGCCCTTGTGGGTGCGGGAATTGAAGAATAAGGTTGAGTAGTGACATCTGTTCCTTTTGCACCTTTACGGCAAGCTCCTAAATACATTGTATCTCCTTCGGAGATTTCGTGAGCCTTACCATTCTTAACTTTCTCCATGATGACTTCATAATCATGCTGAATGATTAGCAAATCTTTTTCCGGCAATTTCCAAAGAATAGAATAAATGAACTCTAAATCAAGACGACTAACATTAGCAATATGAAGATAGTATAGGATGAGCATTAAACGACATTTCAAGAAGAAATGAGATTTATCAAAAGGAACATTCACATCCTCAACATAGTTAATCATGTTGCAAACTAGTCGTTCCTTGACAGCATATGATTTTTTCTTATTCTTCTTTAATGGAGAACACTTCAATTCTACTCCTGCAACTAAAAAATCAGCGTGCGGATCAGAATTGTTTTCATAACCAAAAAACAACTTCTCCACCATTTCTCCCAATCCCCCCTTGCCCATCTGTTCTACATAATCGAGAGGAGCGTAATCTCGCAAAGTTTTTCCAAGCAATTGTTTACTATACTCGAATATTGATGCCGGGTTCGTTTCGTCGTAATGTTTCATATCTTATCTTCTTTTTTTCTCTCCAAACCAACTTTGCGACTGCAAAGTTACGGAAAAAAATTCCATATATGCAAGAAAAAATATTTTTTAGTGGTTAATGATTAGTTGTTAGTTTTCTCAAAAGGCAACTCGTCCTTGGGTTGTATATAGTCTATCGCCCGCTTGTTACTGATGACCGTATGCCCTAATTCTTTTTCCACAGACCGTCGCGCATCCTTTGCAACCTTGCCACCACGCTTTGCTACCTTAGCATTGGCAGCCATTGCTTGATAGGTTCGGCTTTCTTGCTCGGTACGGACTGAACAATACGTAATAACTGCTCCTTGTCTGCCACATCAGTAAGGCGTTGCTGCCGTACCAATTTCGTCCATTGCCGATGGACGATTTGAGACATATCCCTCCGGCGTGGAATTACGGGTGCAAAATTACTAAAAATAATTGAAACTACCAAATAAAAATACACTTTTCTGCCAAATTGATACAGAAAAGTGCATTTAGAGGTATTTCTCTCACTGTTTTACATCTCGTGAGCGATGGGCAATTCCGTCTGCTGGACGATTTTAAGAATCTAATATTCCTGGAGTATTTCCAGTTATCTTTCGGAATTCTTGGTCTATATGAGAACGCTTAAGCGATTCTAATTGATCTTGCGCCATTTGCCTCAAAATATTGTAACGCACCTGACGACCAGCTCCTTGTTTGATTAGTTCCGAATTGTAGGATTCCATATTGGATAGTACCACTAACTGATTAATCGTCGCAGTATCGCGAATATTCATATTCTTAGATAGTTGCGGATTAGCTTCTTCCCAATCTTTGGCTGTACAACCGAATAGTGCCAAATTGAGCATATCTGCCTCTGAGGCATATACAAGATATTCCTTTGTTTTCTCAACGCTTAATACAGGTAGAATATTGTCCCTTATGGCATCTGTATGAATAGTATAATTGGTTTTGGACAATATACGTTTGACATCCCATTCAATCAAAAGAGGATCTGATTCCTTTGCCTTGAGGCGCTCAATCTCCTTGATTACGAGGAGGAAGAATTCCGGGCTCAGCCACATTCCAAAGTTATATGCAATGTCTCGATGTGCATACGTTCCGCCATATCTACCTGCTTTTGAGAATAAACCAATAGCATTGGTTTTCTCCACGAACTGATTCACCGACAAATAGAAGCGATTTGAACCTGCTTCCATTCTAATTCCCCCGAATTCGGGGGTTTTAAAATTGGGATTATTGAGTATTTCCCAAGTCCCAAGAAAATCAACGGTACTCTTAGTGCTTAACCACTTTTCAATGAGTTTCACGCCACCATCATAAGCCTTAACCATATCAGTTAGACTGATATAATCAGAACTATTGGGGTTAATGAACACCGAGATCGGCTTATCGTTTACTATAACTTGTTTTGTTCCCATATTACTAATTTTAGTCTGCAAAACCACCCCTTATGTGAGAGACATATCCCTCCGGCGTGGAATTACGGCTGCAAAGTTACGACTTTTTTCTCACATACGCAAGTTTCGGGGCGAAGAATTTGCATTTTGTCGCAATTTTGTGCCTCTTGCGATAACTTAACGGCACTTGTGCCCTCAAATTCCCCAAACGGGATCTCTAAACTTTTACCAATCATAGTTGTAAAGATTATGATAAAATCACCTCTTTCTTCATCTCCATCTTCGAGAAAGCAAAGAGTTTCTTACCCAAGTCCTTAATAGACGCTCCAATATGATAAACAGTATCATGTTCTAATCGCTCGATATGTCGGTTAACCGCATAGCCGCGAAGCATGTAGTCTTTGAGAATCTTATTTGCCCATTGGCGAAATTGAATACCTCGCTTTGTGTTCACTCTAAAACCTATAGAAATGATAGCATCTAAATTATAATAGGTAATCAAACGTGATATTTGTCGATTCCCCTCTCTTCGAACTGTTCGGAAATTCCGAACGGTTGCCTCTTGCTCTAATTCATGCTGAGCATATATGTTCTTAATATGCTCACTAATATTTGCTTTGCTTGAAGCAAATAGTTCAACAATCTGTTGCTGGCTCAGCCACACCGTTTCATTTTCTACTCTCACTTCTAACTTCGTCAATTCATCCGGTTGATAAAGTACAATTTCGTTTTCTCGTTCCATAATTCTTAGATTTTTTCAATTTCCGCTGCAAAAGTACAGTTACCAACTGCCAACTTTAGGCAGTGCTATCCCAAAGAGCACAAAAAAAAACAAATAAATCAAGGAATAGTATTTTTTTACCATCTACTTTTTTTTGTTTCTGTTTTTTTGTAAGTTATAGATAAATAGTGAATTAGAAATTTTATTTATCTACTTTTTTTGTGCGCATATAGGTGCGCTCTTGCGTACATGGAAAAATTGTAGTAATTTTGCACTCGAAAATAAATAAAATCTATGCTTATGAACAGACACTTTTCCTTTATCTTTTTCTGTTTCATCGTTTGTGTATTGAGTGTGCAAGCTCAGACCTATCAAAGTTGGCAAACCTCGTCTTCTAAGAGTAAGTATTTTTCTGCATCCAGTTCCTCTAACATGAAATCGGGAACGAGTTCGAGTTCGGCGAAGATAACCTTGGATCCGGAGACCTACTATCAATCGGTGGAAGGTTTTGGTTGGATGCTGACCGAGGCTACCGGAAAGATGATGATGCAGATGTCTCAATCCGATAGGACGAACCTCTTAAAAGAGTTGTATAGTCCAACAGGAACCTGCCGTTCTACCGTTGTTCGTATTGCCCTTGGTGCATGCGACTTGAGCGAATGGAGTTATAGTTATTGCGATACCAAGGATGAGAGTCTGAATAGTTTCTCGCTTAATGGTCCCGACAAGGATTATTTGATTCCTATATTAAAAGAGATTGTCTCTATCAATCCCAATATTTATATTATGGCTGCGCCATGGTCGGCTCCCAAATGGATGAAGACGATCAACAATTGGTCGGGCGGAAGACTGAACAAGGATTACTATGCCACCTATGCCAAGTATTTCTTGAAGTATCTGCAAGCGATGGATGCAGAAGGAATACATGTTAATGCCGTTAGTATTCAGAATGAGCCTGAGAATGGGGGAAATAATCCGAGTATGATTTATAACAAGGAAGAGATGTACGAATTTGCGGAGAAGCATCTGGGTCCCACATTGGCTAATAATGGCTATCAAGATGTGAAGATTATCGGTTTTGACCACAACTGCGACAACACTACTTTTCCCATTCATGTAGCCAAGAGTAAATACGTGAGTGGAACGGCTTTCCATCTGTATGGTGGCAATATCTCTGCTATGAAGACGGTTTATAAGCAGAGCAAGAAGGATGTCTATTTCACGGAGCAATACACGGGTAAAGGAGGTGATTTCGGAGGAGACTTCAAATGGCACATGCAAGAGGTGGTGATTGGTAGTATGACCAACTATGGTCGCACTTGTATTGAGTGGAACCTTGCCAGTGACCCGAATTGTAACATGCACACCGAAGGGGGTTGTAACTCGTGTTTGGGTGCATTGACATTGAATAACGGCTCTATCTCCGGTCGGAACGTGAGCTATTATATCATTGCTCAAGGTTCGCGCGTGGTGCAACGAGGTGCTCGTCGCATAGCCTCTTCGGGTGGCGACGGCTTGAATCATGTAGCTTTTGTTAATCCCGATGGCTCGTTAGGACTTATCATCTACAACGATGGCGGTGACCGCACGTTGGATGTGGTGTATAAGAATCACTATTGTACGGTAACGGCTTGTGGTAACGGAGCCACCTCTGTCCTCTTATCGGGGGTAGGAGCAGAATGTCCTTCCGTAGATGCTGAACCTACCAAAGACCCAAGTGTTACGATACATATTACCTCGGCTCCTGCCGGAACGGATTCGATCTATCTGATAGGCAGTTGGGGCAGCTCTTGGAAATTGAATGAGAACATCCCTTGCACCCGTCAAGCCGATGGTTCATGGATTGGGTTAGTGCCCGAGACGGATCCGTTTGAGTATAAATGTTGGAATCGTTGGAAAGTCAATGGGCAAGAGACGTGGGATTATGAGGAAGCCATTGACAATAAGGGTACCAAGCGCCCGAATAACCGCACAGCCGATTATAACAAGTCTAAAACCGAGACGATTCAGGTGCTTTATTGGAGAAAGCAAGCACCCAATACAACATCCTTAGAAGGAAATCGTATAGAAAAAGGTTATACGAAAACCATACAAAACGGACAACTATTTATCCTCCGCGAAGGCAAGGCCTATAACGCTCAAGGACAAATAATGCAATAACTTTAATTACTTATAATACAATGAAAAAACTTTACTTATCTATGTTGATGCTTACCGGGATGGTGGGCACATTGATGGCAGATCATCAAGAGACATTAACCGTTACCGTTCCTGCACAAACAGAAGCCTGCTACGCTATTGGCTCTTTTAGTCTTAATGCGAAAGGCGAAGATTGGCAATTGGAGGAGATCACTCCGATGGATTTAACCAAAGTCAATGACGATGGCACGAAAGTCTTTACGTGCCAAATAACCGTACCCGAGGACGTGAGCGACCATGCTCATTGCAAATATAAATTCTTGGGCGGAGGTCAGAGTTGGGATTATGAGCAAGTAGAAGGTGACTTCTTCTATGACCAAGGCTACACGCAGACCGTGACCGGTTTTAAGAAATATGCCAAACACGGTAACGTGGTTCGTTTCACGTGTTCGGCGGCTACCGAGAAAGTGTATCTCGGAGGTAAGTTTGCCGGCAACAACTGGAGCAAAGAGGCTATGATTCCGATGGTCGAAGTGGAAAAAACCGCTACCACTAAGACTTTTCAAGCGCGTGTAGGTACGAACGAAGATAATATGGAATTTAAGTATTTCGTAGGCGCACGCGAGTGGGATAATCAAACCACCGAAACTAACTATAAGTTCAACGACATGACCAAGGATGCTTCCGGCGCGGTGACTAATCCGTATATCACCGTTAACATCACCGTTCCCGAAGGTACTTCGCAAGTCTATCTCATGGGAAACTGGACAGGCAAAGGGGTGAGCACCGGTGCCGCTTTGAAATGCGCGAAGGTGAGCGATACTAAGTTTGTAGGTATCATTCCTTCTACGGCAGTAGCTACGTTTAAGTGCTACAATTTAGATGACCTCGATTATGCAGAAGCAAAGAACGCAGAAGGGGACGATTTGGACGCTTGGCGTACAACAGCCGATGCCGTGGATAATGAAATGAATATCACCGTTGCTTACTGGAAAGGCGCTATCACCATCGGCGATGTGACACTGAATATTATCACTCCTCCCGGAACGGAAGAGGTGTATATGGTCGGAGCCGGACAATATTGGACTGAAGAATGGTGGTTAAGCCAAGGTATCGCTTGCACGAAAGTGGCGGACCGCAAGTTCCAAATCGTTCTCAAAGACCTAAAGTCGATTAACTTTAAGTTCGTCAATAGCATCGTAGAAGACGCGAGTTTGGAATGGCTTTATGTGGAGACTGCCGATGCACAGGGTTCTCAACTGCCGGAGGACCGTCACTTAGAGTATGATGGTAATGCAGAGGTTACGATGGAAGTGGCGTACTGGCTGAACGTCTATCGTTTAGGCGTGAGAGAGGAAACCGATGTGAACGCTATAATGGAGCGCTATAATGGGAAACATGCTGTAGAGACGTTGGTGGGACGCACTCTGTCCTCCGGCGGATGGAACATCATCAGCCTTCCTTTCGATGTAGCAAATATCAGTTCTTCGCCTTTGGCTGGAGCAACGGTTAAGAAGTTCGCACAAAGTAAAATCAGCAACGACTCGTTGTTACTCTATTTCAATGAGGTTAGCTCCATCAAGGCGGGTGAACCTTATCTAATCAAAGTGAAAGGAAGTTCGATTGTCAATCCGCTCTTTGGTAGTGTTACCATTGCCAATCCTGCCACCACTTCGGTGGGAGATGATAATGTAAGTTTTGTTAGTGTCTTTGCTCCGAAGACGGTCAGTGGCAATGTTTATGGAGTAGGAATGGGCAATGACTTGGAAAACATCTCCGGTTCAACCGTCAATGCTTTGAATGGCTATTTCAATGTGTCTGCTTCGGTATCACACGTAGTGATTGTGGAGGAAGTGGCTCCTACCGCTTTGCGTCAAACAACGATTAGCACACCGGCAACGAAGATGATTCGCGATGGTCGTGTGGTTATTTTGAGAGACAACAAGTGCTATTCAGTATTTGGAACGGCTTTATAAATTAACGATATCTGTTTAATATTAAAATTTTATTACTATGAAAAAGATTTTTTTAAGTCTTCTCTGCCTCTTAGGCTTCGCTACCTTTGCGATGGCGGATTACTATGTTACAGGTTCCGAGAACTTGGGACATGATAACGAGAAAGGCAACTCTTGGGATCCCAAACAATTAAAAATGACCGATGGAATGTTGACGCTAACCAATCGACCGGCAGGTGATTATGAAATGAAGGTGACGGATGGAAGTTGGGGAGCTGCAGGAGAGAAAGAATTTGGCTGGGGGCAGTTAGACAAGGAGGCATCCTCTGAAAATATCACGGGCAATGATGGTAATAATATTTGTTTCACCTTATCAGAAGTTTGTAATATTCATGTATCCATAGAGAATGAAGTTGTAACTGTTATCATTTCTCCTACGGGAATTTCTAAACAATATTACATTGCTGGCGCAGTGGAATTATCTACTTCTGGGAACTGGAGTGAGCAACGTTATCCTATGGACGCAGACGCAACAAAAACTATCAATCTGCCTGCCGGAGATAGGGTGTGCAAAATAACAGATGGACAATGGGGAGATGGACACGAACTTGATTATACCGATTTAAATATTGAGCAATCTTCTTCGTATATCACAAAAGGTAATAATAATACTGACATCTGTTTCTATCTAACAGAGGCGGGTGATGTAACTTTTTCTGTCGTTGAGGGCAAAGTGATTATCACAGGCTCTACCATTGGTGAGAAGCCAATACAATACTATTTGACAGGGATAAATGGAGAATGGAATGTACAACTTCGTGCGCTGGATATAACAACGCGCACTTATAAATGGGAAGATCTTAACTCTGGCTATAATCAATGCAAGATAACGAATGGAAAATGGGCTGACGATGGTGGAAAAGAGTGGGGCGCAGATAATATGGATCAAACTAAATCTAATATTACGTTATCAAAGGATGGCTCCAACATTAAATTTCACCTCGATAAAAAGAGCGATGTAGTTTTCCAAATGGTAGATGACAAAGTGGTTATCAATCAACAGTATTATGTAACCGGTATTGGAGGGTGGAACGAACGACAAACCCCAATGGAACTCTATTCCCGCACCTATACCGCCAATCTCGAAGCAGGCGGATATGAATGCAAAGTGACATCAGGCAGTTGGAAAGACAATGGCGGTTTGGAATTGGACTATACCAATTTAGATCAATCTTCTTCTGCCAACGTATATACAACTTCGGGGGGCAATATCGCTTTCGTTCTTGCTGAGGAAGGTCAAGTGACGATTAGGGTGACTAATGAAAATAAAGTTGTGGTAACAGGCAACTTCGTAAAATCTGCCACCTACACTCTTGAGGGTAATGGAGGTGATGATAAAACCGGAACTTGGTGTCATGGCAAAGATTGGAACACCAGTGCTTCGCAGATGTACGACAATACCATCACCTTTAACAATGTACCTAAAGGTACTTGGAAATGCAAAGTCACCAATGCAGGCAAGACTTTTGAATGGGGATACACAGAGGTAGATTTAGACCAAAGTAGCTGCCTTGTAAAATGCGAAAGTGAGCAAGACAACGGCATTCGTATCGAACTGCCCTACGTTGCCGATATTACGGTCACAGTAGTGGATCCGGAAGCCGAGAAGAAAATTGTGGTTCTTGTCTCGCCTGCACAATTAGACGAGACTGTCGATAACACAACTCTTATCAACGACATTCACGATAAGACCGTCGATGCTCAACTCTTGCGGGAGTTCGTTGCCGATGGCTATTGGTACACCCTCTGCTTGCCGTTCGATTTAACCGCAGAACAAATAGCGGCTTCAATAGGCGGTTGCCAACTGATGAAACTGAACTTCTCTTACATGAAAACAGCAGAGACCCTTTATCTCGACTTCAAAGAGGAAACGACCATCGAAGCCGGTGTACCATACCTGTTCATGCCAAACAACGACGTGGAGAATCCTATCTTCAAAGCAGTACAAACCAATAAGTATGCGTCTCTAACGGTAAATACCGATAAGGCTTCAATGACCGGTTTCTATCAACCGACCGTAGTGGCAGAATCCAACTACTTCTTAGGCGAAAACAACTACCTCATGAAGAATAGTGATGCATCTGAGTCGAAGGCGTTCCGCGCATATTTCACCCTTGACGAGAGTGTGCCGGCTCAGGTGATGGCTCGCATCGTCTTTGGGCAAGGAGCGCCCACCACAATGGACGAAGTTAAAGCAAGTAAATCAAATCGTTTAATCATGTACAACGGTCACATCTTCATTGAGAAAGAGGGCGTTCGTTACACACTAATAGGACAAAGATTATGAAAAAGCAATTCTATCAGTCTCCCTGCACGGGAGCAACGCGTCTCGTATTGACGCAACATATAATGGGAGTTAGCAGTAATGCAGACCTTCAAAAGGGTGGCAATGGATTCGGCTCGGGTGCCCGTGCCCCGAAAATGTAGGTAATAACGTTACCTCACCGAAGGATCACCGAAGGGTTACCGAAGGGTCACCGAAGGGTGTTCGTTCCTTTGACTTTCGATGTTCGACTAAAAAAAGTGTGATTGGGCAAAAAATCACACTTTTTTCTTGCACAATCCAAAAAAAAGTCGTACCTTGGGCAAGCTGCCTGCTAAGCCGCTCAATGACCACACCACGCATTCCCCCCAATGTACGGTCGCGTATTTATTAAAATGAGCAAAGAATTGCGTTTTTTAGGCAGGGCTATGCCCTATAACCCAAAGTCCTCCAAAAATTACTGTGAGCAAGCTCCCGTAGATTTTTTTAGTCCTTTTTGTTGTCAGATTACATCCTTTTGCCTAAAAAACGCAAATAAATTTGCTCATTCCAAATTTTTGTAGTATATTTGCAGCAAAATAAGTTGTCAGTTGTCAGTTATGAAAAAACGGTTCTTTCTTTTTGCAATCATTATCCCCATCATAGTGTGGGGGCAAAAGGATTATGCACTGGTGCAAGAAATACCCTATCGAGATACAACCGATACCTACTGCCAAGAACGGTGCGTACTGGATGTGTATTACCCTACCCAACAAACAAACGTACCGGTAGTGGTGTGGTTCCACGGCGGCGGATTAGTAGGAGGAAACAAGTTCATTCCCGACTCATTGAAAAACAGCGGTTTGGTAGTCATCGCCGCGAACTATCGGTTTATGTCACAAGTACCCATCGAAGAGTGTATCCGCGACGCCGCAGCCGTAGTCAAATGGACCTTTGACAACGCACCCACCTATCACGGAGATACCCACAAGATCATCGTTGCCGGACACTCCGCAGGAGGATACCTGACCTCGATGGTAGGACTGGATAAACGTTGGTTAGGTCCATACAAGATAGACCCCGATTCGCTATGGTGCCTCGCACCCTATAGCGGGCAAGCCGTAACACATTTTGAATATCGACGCCAACAAGGGATATCGGAACTGCAACCGACTCTCAACGATTTAGCTCCCCTATCCCACCTACGCACAGGAATACCGCCGATGTTGATTATTTCGGGCGATAGAGAACTGGAACTCTATGGGCGATACGAGGAGCAAGCGTACCTATGGCGGATGCTACAACTCAATGGGAACCAACAAACGGAGTTATATGAGCTGAAAGGCTATAACCATAGTCAGATGGCAGAGCCCGCGCACGCGATATTAAAAGAATGGATAGAGAAGCACAACCACTAACCACAAACCAATAACCATGATTCAATATCTTTGTTATATTCTCTTGACGGTGTTTGCACCCGTAGTAGATTCGTTGCTGGACGTATATGACCAAGAACTGAATCAAGACGCGGTCTATAAACAAGTGCGAGAACAACAGATAGCTGCCACCGAAGACACCGATGCACTGGCGTCCTTGTACTGGTCCTATCAATGCGATTCGGCATTGAAGTACCTATCCCATTCCCAATCGAAGATGTCCACGATTAAGAGCGCTTATCTGCTTGCGTCGATAGGCGAATATTCGCACGCCATAGAAACGGTTGGACAAATTCAGCCCCAAGACCTAACCAACGAAGAGCGCGTTTGGTACTACGAGACACTGTATCACCTCTACGGCGAACAAGCTTTCTACTGCAAACAAGCCTCTTTCAGCCAAGCCAATAGAATAAAAGAACAACAAGCCTTAGACTCGTTACGCCATTATATCCACGTGACAGGTATCCGAACCAATTACCGCTCCTCCACCTACCAAGAAGAAGCTGCCGATGTTCCGTTACTGATACCCAAAGAGGACACGCACGCCTTTGCCGGCTATGCCTTCCAACGCGCGTTAGACTGTAGAGACCAACAAGATATAGAAGGATATCAGTCGTGGCTTATCCGTTCCGCTATTACCGATGTAAGAACAGGGACTACCGATAACGGATCGGCGTGGATGGTGGCAGAGTTATTATATGATTATGGAGACATCACGCGGGCGTACAAATGTATCAACTACTCGCTCAACAATGCCAATTTCTATAACGGTTCTTTGCGCAAAGGACAGGTAGCACCGTTGATGAACATTATCAGTGCTAAATACGAATTAAAGAAAGAGCAGCAACAGCGGTATTTAGCGATTGCGTTAGGGTTGTTGATCGCTCTCTCGATAGGTTTGGCTATCAGTATCAATAAACTGCGCAAGATGAACAAACAGATGGGAGAGATCAATACCCAATTACAACATGCTAATCGTATTAAAGAGGAATATATCTGTCAATATCTGAATGTATATTCGCAATGTATCTATCGAATGCGTAAGATGAATAAGAACCCCGAATTTATGGAATTGGAGATGGATAAGTTCTACGAGCACTTTGATGCCACGTTCCTCAATATCTATCCGCATTTCATAGAAGACTTTAACCGGTTACTCACTCCTGACGCACGTATCCGACTCAAAAAAGGCGAACTGCTCAACACCGAGTTACGTATCTACGCCCTCTATCGGTTAGGGATACATCAGAGTAACAAGATAGCCGAACTGCTCTGTTACTCCCAAAGCACCATATATAATTATCGCACACGCCTGAGCGCACACGCATTAGACAAAACAACGAGCTTAGACGAACAAGTAATGCAAATAAGCGTTCTATAGTATCTACTTTTTTTATCTATTCACAATATTGTAATATACTCACAATGAGCGTATTACTATTTTTATATATCTACATTTTTGCGCGAGCGCTTGCGTGTATGAAAAAAAAGCAGTAATTTTGCACTGCCAATAAGAAATTGGCACAATGCTAAACACTATAAATCTAATCTGTATGAAGCACATCTTTTCCCTAAAGATTCTCTTTGGTGCAGCACTGCTGGTAAGCAGTCTGAGCATGATGGCGCAAGTGACGGTACGCGGTGTTGTTCGCGATGCCAACGACGAGCCCATCATCGGAGCCACGGTATTAGAGCGTGGCACGACAAATGGTACAGTGACGGATTACGATGGGCAGTTCACGCTCAACGTAACCAATGCTCAGTCCATTTTAGTTTTCAGTTATGTCGGCAAGCAAACGCTTGAGACAGCCGCCAAACAAGGCGATGTGTCCATTGTTCTTCGTGACAACACGGAGTTATTGGACGAAGTGGTGGTGATTGGTTATGGTACCGCCAAACGTAAAGACATCACGACGGCCGTTTCGTCGGTGAACGTGAGCGACCTCAACCAGAAGCCTTTGACCAACGCGGTAGAAGCTATTCAAGGTAAGGCAGCGGGTGTCACCGTTCTCAAGCCTAATGGTCAACCGGGTGTGGATATGGTTATTCGCGTTCGTGGTACCACTTCGATGAACGCCAGCAATGATCCTCTGTATGTAGTGGATGGAGTTCCGATGACGGACATTGGTTTCTTGGCGCCCAACGATATCGAGTCCCTTCAGATCATGAAGGACGCTTCTTCGGCTGCTATCTACGGTAGTAGAGCTGCCAACGGTGTGGTACTGATTACGACCAAAGCGCAAGCGGTCAACAAAGACAAAACGAAGATTGAGTTACACGTCAGTGGCGGTTGGACACAAGTAAACAATAAGATTGACGTACTCAACACCGAGCAATACAAGGAGTATCTTAGTGATCTTGGAAGTACGATTGTCTTGCCGGATGGTTTAAAAGACGAAACCGACTGGTGGAACGAGACATATAAGAACGGTTCGACACAGAACTATCAACTCTCTTTCTCCGGCGGAACGAAGAAAGTGAAATACTTCCTGTCCGGCGGTTATCAAGACGAGAAAGGTATTGTACCGTCGATGAAGTTCCAACGTTTTAATGTGCGTTCGATGATTGATGCCGAAATCACCAAGTGGTTTGATATCAGTGCGAACATTGCTTATTCGTATAACACCAATCAAGGCGGCTTGGCTACCGGTACGGGTTCCAACCGTGGTGGAATGGTGTTGTCAGTGATTAACACGCCGACCTACGCGGCTATTTGGGATAAGGATAATCCGAAGCACTATAACACGAACTTCTACGGACTGAATATCACGTCTCCGTTAGAGAATATTGAGCGTTTCTCGCAGCAGAAGACCAAGACCCATCGTCTCTTGGCAACGGCGAAAGGGGTGTTCACGATGTATGACACCGAGAAATTTAATCGTTCGGATAACGGCAAGCACAGTTTCACGTTTAACACGACGTTTACGGGTGACTATCGTGCCATTAACTACACTTCGTTCTTGGATCCGGACAAGACCTCTTGGGGTCGCAACCAATATGGAGAAGGCACGGACACCCGTTCGACGGATTTTGTATATGTCTGGGATAACGTACTCAACTACAAACTCAAACTGGGCAAGCACAACTTAGATTTGATGGCAGGTTCGTCTTGGACACGTTCTCGTTATTCGTGGGCAGGTATCTATGGCAGCCACTATGCTGATGGTACGATTCAGACGTTGAATGCTGCGAACAAGATTGATCCTTACGGCACTTCGACGACGGGTAGCGAATGGGCGATTATGTCCTTCCTTGCGCGTGTGTCGTACAATTATGGGGATCGTTATTTGATCACGGCTAACGTTCGTGCCGACGGTTCGTCTAAGTTAGCCCCCGGTCATCGTTGGGGTGTCTTCCCGTCCGTGAGTGCTGCTTGGCGTATCTCGGGTGAGGAGTTTATGAAAGATGTTCAGTGGATAGACGACCTCAAGATTCGCGGAGGTTGGGGTTTGACAGGTAACCAAGCCGGTTTAGGAGATTATGCTTACCTTGAGCGTTATAATATCAATCGTCAGAACTGGTGGGAGACGGGTAAAGAGAATGCCGTTCCTACGTATAGTCAAGCGTCGTTACGTTCGACGGATTTGACTTGGGAGACGACCTCGCAAGGGGATGTCGGTTTTGACTGGATGATGTTTGGCAATCGCTTTGGCATAGAGTTCGACTGGTACTATAAGTATACGCGTAATATGTTGATGTGGGTTAGTCTTCCTGCCGGTTCGTCTGCCGTTAGCAGTATCCAGCGTAACGAGGGCGAGATGAAGAACACCGGTGTAGAGTTGACTTTGCATAGTCGTAACTTCGTTCGTAAGAACTTCCAATGGGAAACGGACTTGAACATCTCGCACAACAAGAACACGTTGATGAAATTACAGACCAATCAGGTTTATTACGATGCTAAGGTGACGGACGTACTCGCTGAGTATTGCGTTCGTAACACGCCGGGCAGGCCGTTAGGTTGTTTTTATGGTTACAAGACCGATGGTGTAGATCCGGAAACGGGTGAGCTTCGTTATGTAGATACCAATGGGGATGGTGAGTTGACCGCCAGTGATCGTACATATATCGGTGATCCGAATCCGGTTATTACGTTTGGTATGACGAATAGTTTCCATTTCTATGGAGTGACGATCAGTTTCCTCTTGCAAGGTTCTTACGGCAACGATATCTTCAATGCCAGTCGCATTGAGATGGAAGGAATGTACGACGGCAAGAACCAATCGGCGGTGGTCCTCAATCGTTGGCGTCGTCCGGGAATGGTGACCTCTATTCCTAAAGCCGGTTTTGATATGCGCGTGAGCGACTATTTCGTAGAAGACGGTTCGTATATCCGACTCAAAGACTTAACGTTGGCTTACGATTTCGAGGGTAAGTGGATGAAGAAAGTAGGATTGAGCAAGCTTCAACCGTATTTCTCCGCAGGAAACTTGCTGACATTGACGCGTTATCGCGGAATGGATCCCGAGGTGAACCAATATGGTAACAGCGGTGCTGTGCAAGGTATTGACTACGGAACCTATCCTCAAACACGCACGTTCACATTAGGTATTAACATTCAATTCTAATAACTATGAAGAACAAACTATTGATTTTTGCAATGCTGCTTGGTGGACTAAGCGCTTGCAGCCTGAATATTGAGCCTGTCTCTGACCAATCGGAGATTAACCTATCCACGAAGGATACAACCAACCAACGTATTAAATACAAAAATCGCGCAGCGATGGAGGCTGTTTATAAGAACCTCTATACTTTGATGCGTGACAGACAAGAGCATTGGTACTTGGACTACCTGCTCTTCTGCGAGACCCGTGCAGACAATGCCTACGCAGGAACGACGGGTAACGAGATTGTGCCTGTAGAAACCAACTCTTTAGACGCCAGCAATCCCGATATCGCCCGCGACTGGGACCGTTATTTAGAAGACATCGCCTCTGCCAATGCCATTATCTCAAACATTGATGCGGTACCCGATCCTGCTTTTAGTCAAGCAGAACGCGCACAGTGGAAAGCGGAAGCAAAGATTTTCCGTTCGATGATGATCTTCGATATGGCTCGTTGGTGGGGAAATATCCCATTGAACCTAACTGAGGCACCCGATATCACGGCCGAGAACATAGAGGAAGTGTATCCTATTTATTTCCCCAAACCGGCTACGCAAGCACAAGCTTATCAGCAAGTGATTACGGATTTGAAGGACGCTATCAACTATGCTCCGTCTATCAATCCTGCCGATAAGACGCTCTTAAGCAAGACCGTGGCATACGCTATCTTAGCTCGTGTCTATGCAGAGATGGGGAACTGGCAAGAGGTAGTGAACTACTGCAACCTCATCGAAGCCGATGGTATTCGATTGGAGGATGATTATCGTACGCTTTGGAAGTTTGACGCAACCACGAAAGAGGTTACTCGTAACTCGCGTGAGGTTATTCTTGAGATGCAATATAACTCGGGATCGGGTAACTGGGTAAGTTGGATGTTCGGACGCGACTATAACGACCCCGAATATAGTTTCACTTGGGCGAAATGGATTACTCCGAGTCGCGATGTCATTGCTGCTTTTGATGCGGCCGGTGACACGATTCGTCGTAATCAGAGTATCGTATATGAGGCTTGCACGTGGTCGAACTACTATCCGGCCGATCATTATGCGTTTATGTATAAATGTCGTTCGGGATTGAATAGTATCATCAAACTGCGTGGAGGCGACTTTGTTCTGCTCAAAGCAGAAGCCTTAGCTCGTTTGCACCAAGACGGAGAAGCCTTAGCGTTGGTCAATCAAATCCGCAACCGTGTTAAACTGCCGAGTTTAGAAGGTCTGACGGGTGACAAACTGCTGGAAGCTATCTTGAATGAGCGTCGTTTAGAGCTCGCGTTTGAAGGAAGTCGTTTCTTTGATTTGATACGTTTCGGCAAACTACTTGAAGTGATGAACACACTGAATAGCAGAGACGAGGGGCGTCTGCCACAATCTCGTCCGTTTGTAGAGAACCACCGTTTGATGCCTATTCCACAGACGGCATTAGACCAAAATGTTAACCTAACACAAAACCCAGGATACTAATATGAAAAAGTCTTTTATTATTATATTAATGGGATTAATCGCTTTCACGGGTTGTCAGCAAAAACAATTCCGCGAGGTCTATCCCAAAGGGGATGTCAAACTCCAAGCCCAAATGTTGCAACAATCCATTATGTTTGGTGACAGCATCTCATTCAAGGTAACCATTGACGAGACAGAGACCCCGTTATCTACGCTACAGATTAAAGTGGTAGTAGGAACGAATGTCATGGCTTCAGAAGTTGTCCGCACCAAGGATAAACATTATGAGAACACCTTTAAGTATGCCGTTCCTTTTGGACCGAACATGCCCGAAGGCGAACCCATCAAGGTGCTTTTGACCGCAACCAATGTAGAGGGTACTCAAGCGAATCTTATCTTAGACCAATGCACCGGTAAACGCCCTGCCATTGAGACGATGTATATGATGCCTCCTACCATTAACTATAAGTTACTCGGTAAAGGTATTCAGATGCAAAAAATTAGTGATAATGAGTTCGCGGCTTACGATCTTAAGTTGCCTAAGTCCTTCCAGTTCCTGCTGGCTTGTGTAGGTACGAAGTTCGGTCGTGTCGATTATACCAAACCCGTCTTCGGTTGGGATGCTACGCAATTCCCTTACCTATTAACAGAGGAGGATGTGGCTCTTATTAAAGCCAATGCGGATGCAGCTAATAACTATGCTATCCATATTGAGGATGATATTTACGAATCCATCGACACGGTGATCTTTAACACCCTCTCGTTTGAGGTCACTTATGGTGGTAAGATTGCCACTCCGATTGATGCCTTAGACGCGCAGACAGACTTAGAGGAGAATCCTGCTTATATCACTTCTTCAAGTGTTCGTGCCGCCTATCGCGGAGCGAAGATTTACTTTGAGAAAGACAAAGTCTTCACTTTGACCGGTGTGACCTCCGTTGCTAATGCTATCAACAAAGACTGGATGGAGCTGGTAGAAGGTAATCAAGTGAAGTTCTTAGGAGAAACGGGAATGTACTATGTCAGCTATAAGATTGCGGAGGACTATCTCGTTGTGGAGCCGTTATACGAACTCACGTTGGCTACCGACGATATCTTGTGGGTTTGCGGTGTCGGTTTTGGTCAGCCATCGGCTAACCCGACAATCACCAGCGGTTGGGGCTTTGATTCGCCCAATCAGAACTTAGTATGTCGTACCATTGCTCCGGGTGTATATCAGTTTACCGCCTATATCAATAACCAAGACGCGAAAGAAGAAGCTCACCCGGGCTTTGGTACCGTGAACTTCAAATACTTCGGACAACACGGATGGGGCGAAGAACTCTCTTCGTTAGACTTTGAATGTCAGACTCCGATTATCTCTTCCAATGAAGAAAGTAACGTGGGTAACTGGTGGATGAACAGCACTCCGTTGGAGGGCATTATCCGTTTCACATTAGACACGAATAAGAAAACAACCACATGGGAAAAACTTTAATTTCAATCCTTGGCATCCTGCTGCTCACATGCAGCGGATGCCATCCTACTCAAGGCAAGGGCAATGACTCGGGTACCGAGTCCGAACCTCAACCGACCACGGAAGGGGTGATGACTTATGTCTCTACCGCAGATAACACAATGCACTTTGAGACCGTGTCGCGCACCTTTAAGGATGGGCTGAACATGGATGTGGAAAAAACGTTGTATCTCAAACCTCAACAGACCTTCCAACAGTTCGATGGGTTTGGTATAGCCCTCAATGGTTCGGCTTGTTATAACCTCATGCAGATGGCTGCCGATCAACGTCACACCTTGCTAGTCAAGACCTTTGATGTTGAGAAAGGAATGGGGTATAGCGCTACTCGCATCTCGATTGGTGCCTCCGATTTCTCACTTTCGGACTACACTTGTTGGGATAATAAGAATCAACCATTTGCTCTCACCGGCGAGGAGTTGACTTATGTCATTCCTGTACTCAAAGAGGTGCTCGCCATCAATCCGACCATTCAGATTATGGGTTCACCTTGGACGTGTCCTCGTTGGATGAAAGTGAATAACCTCACGGACAAGCAGCCTTATACGGGTTGGAATGGGGGCTACCTCAATCCCGACTTTTATGAGGAATATGCTTCGTACTTTGTGAATTGGATTCAAGCTTTTGAGGCTGCGGGAGTTCCGATTGCGTCTATTACGATTCAAAACGAGCCGCTTAACTGGGGTAACTCAGAGAGTTTGTATATGGAGTGGGCACAGCAACGCGATTTTGTCAAAGTGTTAGGTCCCGCCTTGCGTGAAGCAGGTTTGCAGACGAAGGTTATCGTCTTTGACCATAACTATAATTACGATGGGATAGCCTCGCAACAGCAGTATCCGCTGAAGATTTACAAAGACGCTACCGCAGCTCAGTACATTGACGGAGCGGCTTACCATAACTATGGTGGTAACAGTAGCGAGTTGGATGTCATTCACAAAGGTGCCCCGAATAAGAACCTTTACTTCACGGAAGCCAGTATCGGTACGTGGAACTATCGTTCCTACGGGCAGTCGTTCCTTGATATTGCGGATAACATCTGCTTCCAACCCGCATTGAGATGGTGTAAGAGTGCGGTGATGTGGAACTTTATGTTGGACGATAATCCCGAAGAAGGTCCGTATCGTCCGGGCGGTTGCAGCACTTGTTATGGCGCCATACAAATCAACCATAACGATTACTCCTCGCTTATGTATCGCAGTACCTATTATGTGATGGGACAGATGTCCAAAGTGTTGCGTACAGGTTCTACCCGTATTGGCACTTCGGGCTATCTGCCTACGAATGTACAGGTGGTTGCTTGCACCAATCCCGATGGGACGTACGGAGTGGTCTTTTTCAACAAAGACAATGCCGCTGCCAAACTCATTGTGGATGATGGCCAACGAGCCTTTGAACTCACCCTGCCTGCCGAAAGCCTAACCTCCTGCCTATGGAAAATAACCAATAATCAATAATCAATAATCAATAAACTATCCGATATACGATCGGTAGTTAACATTATTTATTAACTAATTAAATTTTTTACAACAATGAAAAAGATTTTTTCTTTTGCTCTCGCATTAGTAGCCACAATGGCTCTCAATGCAACCACGTATTATTATGCCGGTAATGGTAATGGCTGGAATAACCGTTCCACTGCTTTCTCCGGTGAAGATGGTATCTTAACCGTTACGATTGCTCAATTGGACGGCAGTTTCAAAATTGTTGCTGATGGAGGTGTTGACGATTGGCATCCTCAGTACGGTCTTGACAAAGAAGGTGGCGTAGAAGGTATCGAACTTAAAGGGCCGAAGCTTACCTTAAAGAAAGCGGTTGATGGCACTGAAGAAGCTAACATTAAGGACATCAAAGTCCTTGGTTTAGGTGACCACGAGGCATATAAAGATGCCGTTATCAAGATTGATGTAAATAATCCCGACGAAGTCACTTGCCTTCTGATTGCCGGTACGAAAATCAGCACTGTTGATGCTTATCAAATTGTAGGTGCTTACAATGAATGGTCATTGGAGACGGCAGCTCAGTTTGAGGATGTATCCGGTACACTGACCGCAACCATTGCCGATTTCAATGGTACTTTCAAACTGGTCATGAACCGTTCTTGGGACAACCAATGGGGAACCAACGGTAATGGTTTCGGTCTTAACGAAGATTATGCTATGGTTAAAGATGGTGGTAATGTTGCTTTTGCTAACCCCTTTGCCGGCTATAAAAATGCTACACTGACGTTGAACTTCGATCCTTCCGGAAATCCTATCCTCAAAATGACGACCGGCGAGTTCTATGTAACCGAAGATAACTGGTACTTCCCCGGAACGGTTTTAGGTTGGAACTGCGACGAGACCACGATGTTTGAGCCCGTTGCCGGTGCTGCTAAACCCACCTTCGAGTTCTTGGCAGCTGAGTTCAGCAAAGACTTCAAAGTCGTTTATGGTAGCTGGATGGTAGAGTTCGGTGCTAACGAGCCCAACGTTGCTTATCCTGTCAACGAGACGGTTACGATGCAATATCCTGCTGCCGGTAATGCTTTGATTGAAGGCGAATATCAAGATGTAACCGTTACAATCGTTCCTGACTACGAAGCTACAACGGTTGAACTGACGATTTCTACAGAGGCTACCAATCTTCATAATTTGAGCGCTGCCAAGAAAGCGAACAAACGCATTGAGAATGGCCGCATCATCCTCTATCAAGGAACGGCTCGTTTCGACGTTTTAGGTAATGTGGTTAAGTAACCTTATCTAACTTAGAATAGGGTGGCTGATTACCACCCTATTTTGCTACTAATTATTAAAACTATACTACAATGAAACACTTTCCACTATTATTGGCAGCTCTTTGCTCCTTGTTCTTTGCTCCTTGCTCCTTGTGCGCCCAAAGTGAGCAACAGATTGAGTCTATCATCAGTCGCATGACCTTAGACGAGAAGATAGCTATTATTCACGCCCAATCGAAGTTCTCTTCGCCGGGTGTTCCTCGTTTGGGCATCCCTGGATTATGGTGCTCCGATGGTCCTCACGGCGTGCGTGCCGAAGTGCTGTGGGACGAGTGGAATCAAGCCGGTTGGACCAACGACTCCTGTGTCGCTTTTCCGGCACTGACCTGTCTGGCGGCTACGTGGAACCCCGCCATCAGTCGTGTGTACGGTGAGAACCTCGCCGAAGAAGCCCTCTATCGTGGCAAGAACGTGATGCTCGGTCCGGGCGTGAACATCTACCGCACGCCCCTCAATGGTCGTAACTTTGAATACATGGGCGAAGACCCCTACCTTGCGTCCCGAATGGTGGTACCCTATATACAAGGTGTACAATCGAAAGGTGTAGCCACTTGTGTCAAACACTTTGCTCTTAATAACCAAGAGACCTATCGTCACCTCGTCAACGTCAAGGTGAGTGACCGTGCCCTCTACGAGATCTATCTGCCTGCCTTCAAAGCCGCTGTGGTAGAAGGTGGTGCGTGGTCGATTATGGGCTCATACAACCGCTATAACGGACAATATAACTGCCACAACGAAGTCTTACTCAATCGTATCTTACGTGACGAATGGGGCTTCGACGGTGCCGTGATCTCCGACTGGGGCGGCTGCCAAGAGACCCCACAAGCCATCACCAACGGACTGGATCTCGAGTTCGGCACGTGGACAGACGGACTGACGATGGGGGCTACTAATAGCTACGATGTGTATTACTTAGCCAACCCCTATAAGCAACTCATTAAAGAAGGCAAAGTCGGCACCGAAGAACTGGATAATAAGGTTAGAAACGTGCTGCGTCTTATCCTGCGCACCTCGATGAACCCAAATAAAGGTTTCGGTTCCCTGCACTCCGACGAGCACTATGCCGCCGCCAGACAGATTGCCGATGAAGGGATTGTGTTATTGAAGAATGAAACGGACAAAGGAGCAAGGACAAAGGACAAAGGACTGCTTCCTATATCACAATTCACAATTCAAAATTCACAATTCAAAATTCTCATCGTCGGTGAGAACGCGATTCTCCCTCTCACGATTGGGGGTGGGTCGTCGTCTCTGAAGGTGCAACGCGAAGTGTCGCCCTTGCAGGGTATCACGGAGCGGGCGGCACAAGATGGTATAAGTGTTGATTATGCTCGCGGTTATGTCGGCGTGACACGTCTTGAACAAGATAAGATGGAGGTGGATTTAGCGGAGAGTCGTTCGGCAGAGGAGTTACGCGCCGAAGCGGTAGCGAAAGCCAAAAAAGCAGATGTAGTGATTTTTATCGGCGGACTGAATAAGAGCGGCAACCAAGACTGCGAAGGTGTCGATCGTTTACAATACGAACTGCCTTACGGTCAGAACGAACTAATTACTGACCTGCTCAAAGCCAATAAGAACCTCGTCGTTGTGAACATCAGCGGCAATGCGGTAGCGATGCCTTGGGCGAAACAAGTGCCGGCTATCCTACAAGCCTGGTATCTCGGTTCCGAAGCCGGACACGCGATTGCCGATGTCCTCTTTGGGGATGTCAACCCCAGCGGCAAGATGCCGTACTCTATCTTCCCCAAACTGACCGACTATCCCGCACACCAATATGGTGAGCTCGGCTATCCGGGTGTGCCCGAGACAATGGAGCAAGGACAAAGGACAAAAGACTATATGGTTGAGGAATATAAAGAGGATGTATTCGTAGGCTATCGCTATGCCGATAAGGCGAAACTCACCCCCGTCTTCCCCTTTGGACATGGGTTGAGTTATACGACGTTTGAATTCTCCAATATAGCCCTACCCCCCTACACCTCTACTCCTCTACCCCTAAATATAACGGTGACGAATACGGGAGAGCGTGCCGGTGCGGAGGTGATACAGGTTTATATAGGAGAGAACAAACCGACGGTAGCGCGTCCGGTGAAGGAGTTGAAGGCGTTTGAGAAAGTTTATTTAGAGCCGGGTGAGAGTAAGACGGTGACTATCATGCTTGATCCATCGCAATGGGGCTATTGGGACGAAGCGAAGCATCAGTTTGTGACGAACTCGGGTAAATATACGATCTATGTCGGCTCGTCCTCGAGGAAGATTATGTGGAAGACCGAAAGGCGAATAGACTGATTTTTGTGTTGCTCCACTAACCACTAAAAAGCGATTTTTCACACGAAAAGTCGCCTTTTTCTTGCGTATATCAAAAAAATGTTGTACCTTTGCACCCGAAAACTAAAAATCTAATAGCCATGAGAAGAATTCTGCTTGTTTTCTTATCGTGTATATATGCGTACTCCTATCTATGTGCGCAAGCGATTGCTGTAACCGGCGTAGTAAAAGCGACCGATGAGAACGATCCCATTATTGGTGCCAACGTGACGGTACAAGGTTCGACCAATGGTACCATCACGGACTTTGACGGTTACTTCGCCTTAATGGTGAACAAAGGCGACGTGTTGGTTATCTCGTATATGGGGTATCAGTCACAAACAAAAACCATCACTTCCGATGCTCCGTTGCAGATTATGTTGCAGCCGGACAACGTACTATTGGACGAAGTGGTTGCTATCGGTTACGGTACGATGCGCAAGAGTGACCTGACGGGTGCCGTGACGACGGTCAAAGCAGAGGAACTGTTGAAAGCTCCTGTGTCGGGTGTCGATCAAGCCTTGCAAGGTCGTGCTGCCGGTGTGACGGTAGTGACCAACAGCGGCCAACCCGGTGAAGCCGCCACCATCCGTATTCGCGGTATCGGTTCCGCCATGAGCGGTAACGACCCCCTCTATGTGGTAGATGGAGTGATTACGAGTGATATCTCTTTCTTGGCAGCGCAGGATATCCAATCTATGGAAGTGCTCAAAGATGCCTCTTCCGCGGCTATCTATGGTAGTCGAGGTGCGAATGGTGTCATTCTTATCACCACCAAGACCGGACGCGACTCGGGGGCTAAACCCGCCATCTCGTTTGATGCTTATTGGGGTTTCCAAAACCGATGGAAGAAATTAGACCTTATCACCGATAGCAAAACCCATACAGAAACGATGCTCGGTATTCTCGCTATGCAAGACGGCGCCGAACAGATAGGCGCTTACTATAACAACGACTTTACCTATTGGCTGAAGAACTATAAGTTAGGCAAATCGGAATACTATCCCACCAACTTTGACTACGCAGCGCAGAACACCGATTGGCAGGATGAGGTGTTTGTTAAAAATGCTTTTATGCACAACTACAACCTCTCCATTGATGGCGGAAGCGACAAAGGGCATTACGCTTTCTCGGCCGGTTATTTCGGTCAGAACGGTACAATCATCGGTAGTAACTATCAGCGTTTGACTCTGCGCCTGAACACCGACTTCGCCGTTCGCAAATGGTGGACCATCGGTGAACACTTGAGTTTCAAATACTCTACGGGGCGCAACGCTATGAACAATTCTTCGTCCGCCGGCGCCAGTATCCTGTCGGGTGCGTTGGCGATGGCTCCTTGGGACCCTGTCTATTACCCGCAAGGCAGCGTGAACATCAACGGTAAGGATATATCGGGAAACTACTCTGCCGGCTCTAACTTCAAGAATGTGACCAATCCCTTCCAGATGGCGTACAATACCGAACCGAACAATAAGTCGGAGCGCGTGGTGGGCGACCTCTATATGGAGTTCAAACCGGTAGAAGGGTTAGTTATCCGCCCGTCTATCTCGGCAGACTATACGTTGGCGCGAGACCGCTCGTTTGCTTATCCGAACACCTACACTTCCTACAACTATAGCGAAGATAACTATGTGGGATCAAATATGGGGCGTTACTGCTCGCTCTTGGAGGAGACGACCGCCACCTATGGTCGAGAGATAAAGAAACATAAGTTCTCCGTCATGGTCGGTCAGACGTGGCAGGAGTACAACACTTATTCGATAGGTGGTTCGGGTGCCAATATCCTTGACACCGACCCGAGCAACTGGTATTTGAGCAACACCACTACGGACAAGACCGAGTCCTCGGATGCAGTGAGCCGTATCCGCCGGTTATCGTTCCTGGGGCGTGCGTTCTATAGTTATGACAACCGTTATATGGTGACCGTCAATTTCCGTGCGGACGCTTCGTCTCGCTTCACCAAGAACCCGTGGGGATTCTTCCCGTCTGCCGCTTTGGCATGGCGTATCAGTGAGGAACCATGGGTGAAAGGCAAAGCCGCATGGCTGGATAACTTGAAGATCCGTGCCGGTTGGGGACAAGTAGGAAATGATGGGGTAGGTAGCAACGCCTTCCAACAAACGATGACTACGGGAACACTCGTGTTCACCGATTATCCGTTAGGACTATATCCGCAAGAGGTCATCCCCGGATCTGCCGTACTGACGCAAGTTAATATGGATGGCAAGTGGGAAACCAACGAGCAATGGGATGCCGGTATTGACTTTAGTTTCTGGAACGGGAAGTTAAACGGTGCCATCGACTATTTCCGCCGCAACACGCTGGACGCGCTTATGAATGTAATTGCCCCGGCACAGGTCGGCAATATGTATCCGCTGGTTAAGAATGTAGGAAACATCCGAAACGAGGGTGTCGAGATTACGCTTAACCACGAAAACAAAGTGGGCAAGGTGCATTATAACATCGGTGGAAACATCAGTTATATTAAGAACACCCTGACCGACAACAATGGCGGTTCGCCCCTTTGGGGAGACCGCACCAAGACGGATGTCGGTATGCCGGTAGGTTCGTTCTGGGGATATAAATATGAAGGCGTCTATCAGTCGGACGAAGAAGCTCTACAACAGTTGACGGCTTATACGAAAGAGACCATCGGTGTTCACGCCGGTGATGCCCGTTATACCGATATCAATAGGGATGGCAGGATTAACGAAGACGACCAGACCTATATCGGTAACCCGTTCCCGAAATTGACATACGGTATCAATGCCGGTGCCGATTTTTTCGGAGTGGATATACAACTCTTCTTCCAAGGCGTATTCGGTAACCAGATTTACAACGCTCTGCGTGAACGCACCGAAGGTTCCGGAGCAACCAACTTGATGGCATCCTATATGAAAGATCAGGCTTGGATAGGGTATAACAATGATGTGCAAGTTGCTCTTATGATGAAAGGATTGGATGTGGATAAGTTAGAGAACCGTAAAGGCACTATCCCTAATCCGTGCGGTGCTTCCACGAACAATGCCAACAGTTCACGATTTGTAGAGGATGGCAGTTATTTCCGCTTAAAGAACTTACAGATTGGTTACACGTTCCCTCGCAAGTGGACGGATAAGTTCCGTTGCTCACGTTTGAGGGTGTATATGACGGCAAGTAACCTATTTACCATCACCAAATATAGCGGTTACGACCCCGAAGTTGGTGGCGGCGTGGATTACGGTAACTACCCGCAAAGTCGTACGTTTACATTTGGTTTAAATGTTAATTTCTAAAAGGGAGGATACATCTATGAAACACAATACATTATTTCTCACTCTCACTTTCACTCTCACTTTCACTCTCACTTTCACTCTCACGGGCTGCAAGGACTATATCACCGAGAAGGAGCCGGGTGCGGCGATGCTCAGTACATTCTTCACCTCCGTGGAGGCGGCCGACCAAGATATCATCGGTTGTTATGTCCCCCTTATGTGGGAATATGACGATACGTATTGTGCCGAATGGTTTATAGGCGATATTGCTTCTGACGATGCCCTCAAAGGCGGCGGCAGCACCGGCGATATGGCGGATGCCTACGACTTTGAGAACTGGAAAACGGAATCCACCAATACACTTCTGCTATGTATCTACCGCGGCAACTATCAAGGTATAGGACGTTGCAACCTCGCTCTTAAATATATAGCTCAAATGGATGTGAACAAAGTGAAGAACTTTGATCAAACTACCAAAGACCGCTTGATGGGTGAAGCGTATTTCTTACGTGCGTACTATTATTTCCGGTTAGTACGTATCTTCGGTGGCGTGCCTCTCACTACGACGGTGATAGACAACTCGTCTGATTGGGCTTGCCCACGTTCCTCTGCCAAAGTCATTTATGGGCAGATATTGGCGGATCTGGATAGCGCGCAAAACAAGTTATGGACCGTCGACGAGGTGCCTGTCGAACAACTCGGTCGTGCCACCAAAGGAGCGGCTCAAGCGATGCTGATGAAAGTGCACCTTTATCTAGCTTCTCCTTACTGGGCTTCTGCCCGTCAGGACGGCGTGGACCATGCAGCTCAAGCCAAAGCGTGGGGGGATAAGATTATTGCCTCCGGTGATTATACGCTTTGCACTAATTATTGGGAGAACTTCTCTCTTGAAGGTGAGAACGGTCCCGAATCGGTCTTTGAGATTCAGTACAAAGAAGTACCTTGGGGTGACTATGGGGAAGGGTTCGGTTATTCCGCAGGTTCCTATACGCAGATTCTGACCCGTTCGCGCTCGTCGCTCATCGGCGGCGGTTGGGGATTCAACCATCCTACACAGAACCTCTACGACGAGTTCGAGGCGGAGGATGCTCGCCGCGACTTGACTATCCTCGTTCCCGAAGAAGGGCAGATGGAGAATATGGCAGAGGAGTATTACTTGGGCAACAAAAACCTTAGTTTCAAATATGGTATGTATTTGGAAGACCCCTCTACGGGTGGCGGATACGGCAAATGGGGTGTTCACGCTACACGTGGTCCGCTCAACAATAAACAGATTCGCTATGCCGATGTGCTGCTTATGCACGCCGAGGCGTGTCTGTTAACGGGGAATGAAGGGGATGCTATCAACGATATTAACCAAGTGCGCGAACGCGCTTTGATGCCCGCCGTAGGAACGGACTATACTTTCTATATAAACGGAGAGCAACATACCTCCACCCAAGACTTGACCGTCACCCTGCGCCATGAACGCCGAATGGAACTGGCAATGGAAGGGCACCGCTGGTTTGACCTCGTTCGTTGGGGAAACACGAAAGCTCACATGGACGCTTACCAAAAACGGGAAACACCTGAAGCGCAATCCCATTTGGCAACGTTCATAGAAGGCAAACACGAACTCTTCCCCATTCCAAGTGAAGAAATTATCCTTAATGAAGGCCTGAATGCATCAGACCAGAATCCGGGATACTAAATAACCCAATACCATTCACAAATCAAAAATCAAAAATTATGAAAAAAAAGATTTTTACATTCAT
>JAZQOG010000006.1:0-31503 GCA_045627765.1 Paludibacteraceae bacterium
TCCGTTCGCATAATAATCACTTAAAACTTGAAGTTTAAATGACTCTAAATAATTGTTTCTTGTTTTACTCATAAATCTGAAATCTTAAAAATAGTACATTTTTTGATTCCGTATGAGTAAACCTTATTCCGTATAAGACACAAAACTCTATACACACATACGCGCGGGCGGGGTTTATAAAACCATCGCCACCCTCGCCACCTCGCCACCCTGAAAAAACACACCAAACACCCCAAGTCAGACAACTTGGAGCGCTAGAAAGTTACTTTTGAGACGCCTTTTCTTGTTCGCGTTCACAACGTTCACATTCCCGGAGATACTTCTCCATTGGAGATAGCGGGTGGAAGAATTCTATGATTGAGGATATAAGGTGGTGCATAAGTTATTGTTTTTTTAAATAGTTCATCACCTTTTCAATAATCGGTGCCATATCATAGTATTTATATTCCGCAAGACGGCCACCAAAGATGACACCCTGTTCTTCTTCGGCTAATTTGCGATACTGCTCCGCTAAGGCATTGTTCTTCTCGTCGTTAACCGGATAATACTGCTCCATCCCAGGTTTGTATTCGGCAGAGTATTCTTCACTTACGACTGTTTTCGGGCAATCATAAACCGCCGGCCCGAACATCTCAAAATGCTTATGCTCAATGACCCGTGTATAGGGCTCGTTGTGGTTCGTATAGTTGATTACCGCGTTACCTTGGTAGTTAGGAGTATCCTCCACGCGCGTCCTAAAGGTAACTGTACGCCAATCAAGGCGGCCTAACCTATAATCGAAGTATTCATCAATAGGACCGGTGTAAACAAGACTCTTGGCAATGTCGCGCCAATTGTCCTTATATTCCGTAAAGAAATCGCAATCGGTGCGGGTATCGATTCCTTCGAGGAGTTTATTGATAAGCACATTATACCCTCCTATCGGAATACCTTGATATCGATCATTGAAGTAGTTGTTATCAAAGACAAACCGCACGGGTAAGCGACGGATGATGAACGCGGGCAATTCCTTACAACTCCTACCCCATTGTTTCTCAGTATATTCCTTAATGAGTTTTTCAAAGATATCTTTACCCACCAAGCATAATGCTTGCTCCTCCAGATTTGCCGGTTCACGGCCATTCAATGCAGCGACCGCTTCCGCTTTTTGTTCCTCAATGCGCTTTTGCGCCTCGGCAGGAGTGTGCACATCCTTCCACATCTGACAGAAAGTGTTCATATTGAAGGGAAGGTTGTAGAGCTCGCCCTTGTAATTCGCCACCGGGCTGTTGGTATAGCGGTTAAACTCCACAAGGGAATTTACAAAGTCCCACACTTCCTTATTATTCGTATGGAAGATGTGAGCACCATATTTATGGACATTGATTCCGTCAATCTGCTCGCAATATACATTACCGCCCAATTGAGCACGCTTATCAATCACAAGGCAACGCTTCCCGGCTTTGTGGGCAAAGTAGGCAAAGGTGGCTCCAAATAGTCCCGAGCCGACAATGAGGTAGTCGTAGTTAGTCATTTGTTTTTAATGATTTTCGGCAATATAATTTCCGTGCTTCTAACTCCGGATGTCCAACCCATGGGGCATCATCAGGTTCTGGCGTACCGACAAAGTACTCATCAAACTCTTCCGGCCATCCCCAAGGCTGTTCATGTAACTCCTTGGCCATAACGATAGAATCCCATTTGCATAGGAAAACAAAATCCGGTTTTATCATCTTTTCTTTTGGAAAGTAGGAAAAATTTTGTACTTGATGATAGTTGGCGGCATTTATAGCATCAAAAGCATATAAACAGCAGTAGTCGTAACATGCGGTAAGAACTGCCGATTGTTTGGGTTGATAATTATAGTCTTCCAAAATATCGTATACGCGATTAAAATAATCCTCTTGTTTTTCCGTTAGTGCAAGTTCTGCAAAATATTGATTGCCTCTTGTAAAATGGTGAGAGTCGTCTCGTTCCACATATTTTTTAGGAAGATCACAAAGGGGGATTAGGAAAAGAATAATTACTCCTATCAGCACTCGCCTCCAATCTTCATTTGGATGTTTTTGTTCTTGATTAAACAAAAGGAATAACCAAGACACAACGAAGGCTGTCATTCGCCCACCAAGAGCCGTATTTGTTCCCAAGGATGCGATAAGCGGGAATAGGAACATAAATAGATATAGGTATGTGTCTCTATTCTTTAGTGTTTCTAAAGTTACCTTGCTACGATTTGTAAACAAAAACGGGATAAGCACCACACTTGCAAGAAACATTGATGGTGTAATTTGAGGTTTTACTTGATAATGAGTATAAATTAGGAGTAATCCAACGTATATGATAGCCCCTATATATTTGTTCTTGGTTAAGGAAGATAACCAGTATGCACCCACAAAAGTAAGTAATACAAAAATACAATCTCTGAAAAATAGTCCAAATTGCATCACAAAACTTGCTCCATCGTAGTGGTATCCGCTCTTTCCAATATAGGACGCAGTAAATAACATTGCATCAACAATTTCTCGAATATCACAAACAACGAAGTGCATATAGGCAATCGTAATCAATACGCCTAACACCCCACAACCTATATATGAAAGCGCTTCTTTTATATTGTTCCAATATAGATATAAAATTAAAGTGGCGATTAGGGCTAATAAAATTAAAGCTGCTGGTATAATGATAAAACAAGCAAATCCAAGGAATATACCACAAAGCATGGCGTGAACACATTTTACCCAAGTCTTTTTAGAATATTGGAAAAGCATAAATGCACAGAACGCCCAACACAAGACAGCGGTCTGCATAGGAACATAACTTAAGCCACCTCCTGTGGTAAAATAGACCAAGAAAATAAGTCCAAGATATTTTAAGACCCGCTTCTTATCATATATAATGCAAGCAGTTATAGTCATGACGATAATGGATATCCAATGAAGAATCGCTGAAGCCAAATACGAATTAACCTTACTCGTTAAATCCATAAACGGGAACCAATGTACTGCTATAAGGTTCCATTGTGACTTACCGGTAATGCAAGACATATCATAAGCCTCTTGCAGTTTTAACAAGAAATAGGCTTCATCATAAACCGTAAAAAATCCAAAGCGAAACAGTCCTGTCGCCATAGCAGACAGAACAATTAGACCTATTATTAAAAATAGGTATGGCCAATCTTTTTTCAAAATCTCTTTCATTTCAAATTCTGTTTAATAGTTCTAAAATCTTTTAATGCTTGCCAACCAATCTTAAAGATGCGCTTCATATTGATACTGTTGACGCCACCTTGTCGCGGTTTGAACGATATAGGTACAAAGCGCACCGGCTCACCAAATCGCACAAAGCACATAGTTAATATGATATTGGGCAAATTATATTCCTTTGGCATAATGTCAATATATCGTTTCAATGCTTCAGCCTGCATTAGTCTAAAGGGGGCATTGGCATCGGGCAGTTTAACGCGGAAGAAGATCCGAACAAGCAGACATACAACCTTTTCTACAAAAGCGCGTTGCTGCCCGTCGCCTCGTTCTGTACGATTACCAAATTGACCCGTATAGTTCGCTCTATTACTCCAAAAGTCAAAAAACTCGTCGGGATTAGTCTGCCCATCACTATCCGTTTGGAAGACATAATCAGCTCTATTATCAATCGCATAGCGATAGAGATATAGAACGGTTGCGCCATGACCGCCATTGGGTTTATTTAGTGGTTCCAAATAGGGGTACTTGGCTCTTAACGCCTCTAATACTTTGCCGGTATTGTCCTTACTGCCATCGTTGGCAATAACAAGTTTGGCTGTGTTCCCCTCTGCATTGACCTTTTCGCAGACGGGATGCCACTGCTTGATAGTTGTTTCAATGTTCGCCTCCTCATTATAGGCAGGCATAACAATGTAAAGTGTATCCATATTATTTAGATTTAAAGGTTATAAACTTATTGAGTAAGTATTGAACTAAAGCAACCACCACTACACTGATCAATTTGCTGGCGATTTCGTTCCAGGCAGCAAGATCAACCATGAGGTAGAGCATTAGTTCGCTAATTCCGAGCCCAACTAATCCAATAGCATAGAACGACAAGAACCTAAGCCAAGCCTTATCTTTGACTTTGAAATTTACCCCTCTATTGAGGAAGAAACTACAAATAATACCACAATGGATACTAATCACATTTGCCCATAGATAAGGCAATATGTCAAAGTGACACAACAAAGTGTAAATGCCAAAATCAAGAGCTGCACAAAAGCCCCCTATAAGTCCGTACAAAATGAGCGTACGAAAACGAAAGAAAAGAGTTTTAATAAGTTGTTGTACCTGCATAAAAAAACGCGGATTTCTGTCTTGCTTATCCGTCTTTTGAGGTCCTAGGAAAACCTATACTATCGAATAAGCTTTAGAAATCCACGCCGTGTATAGTGACCTATGCAGAAAAACATAGGCATAAATACACCCATGGACATCTACCACTTACTTGTTTTCGAATAGTATTTTTGAAATTTCCTAGGTTCCAAAAGATCGATTACAAGCGTTAGTAAACGCCTTTGCGATTAGTGCCTAAGCACTTTTCGCTAATATGTCCCGAAATCTCGCTTTGGCGAGTATCACGAGAGGGACACCTCCCTCCCACTCACCCTGCGTGGATTCCGATATTTTCCCCTATTTTCCGTCAGCGGGTGACGGGCAAGTTACGTCTGCCGGACGAGGTTACAAATGCTCAATAATACTCTTTTTCTCCATCTCCATCTTTGAGAAGGCAAAGAGCTTCTTGCCTAAGTCCTTAATAGACGCTCCAATATGATACACATCCTCATGCTCTAATCGCTCGATACGTTGATTTACGGCATAACCTCGGAGCATGTAGTCTTTCAATACAGATGTTGCCCAACGACGAAAAGCAACGCCTTGTGGAGAGTGTATTCTATATCCGACCGAAATGATTACATCAAGATTATAGTAATCCACTTGAGAAACTTGTACAAATCCTGTTCTTCTGCCATATTGATTGGTCTGTGCAAATTTTGCACATCCCAAGGATGCTTCAACTTCGCCCTCCTTAAAGATGTTTGAAATGTGACGATTAATGACGGATCTGTCTCTACCAAACAACTCTGCCATTTGTTGCTGGCTTAACCACACTGTTTCCTCCGCCACACGAACCTCCAACTTGGTCAATTCATTTGGTTGATAGAGTACTATTTCATTTTGCTTATCCATATTCGTTTTTCTTTATGTCCCCCTCTTTTCCGTCAGCGGGTGACGGGCAAGTACGTCTACCTGACTATCGAAGTTTATCTCACACTCGTCAATTGGCGGACCTTGTTGTTGAAGTCGTCCTTCTTCATCAAGTCCTCGAGGCTGAGGTGCATGCGGTAGTTCCAGAAGTGTTTGGGATTAGCGGGCACGTTGATACGGTCGGCATGCTGGTCCGCAATACGGATATTACCATCAATAGCCAACCAGTCTTGCAGCGGCAGGATCACCCACATCGCGGGACTGTACATGTGTTGATTAACGATGAACTCGGCAATCTCCGGTGACATCTCTTGCGGTGCTTCACCCCACCAACCCATCTGCTCGTTATAGAAACGCTGGGTCTTACCGCGGTCCTCTTCCCACCAAGCGCGCAGCGGATTGGTGTCGTGAGTGCCGGTGGTACAAACGCTCAGATAAGGAGCGTCCGCCGGGTGAGCAAACAGAATCGTCGGATCCTTCGGCATACGCTGGATCTCGAGCGAGAGGATCTGCAACTCGTTCATCACTTGCGGAACGCAAGCGGGAACCATGCCTAAGTCTTCACCGCAAACGAGCATCTTGGTAGCACCAATCAAGGTAGGCAGTTTGCGCATTGCGCTCTCGCGCCAGAACTCGGTATGACGCTTGAAGAAATAGTCGTTGTAGATATTGAGCAGCACTCGTTTCTGATCGTCATAGAGTTCGTTAAAACTATGCGACTGATAAATAGAGATACGCGGGTGAACCAACTCCGGACGGTTCTGGTCGCGAACGAACAATACCTCGCAATGCAGGTACAGCAGTCCGTCACGCAGGTTGATACGTTGACCCTCAGGAAGACTGCTTCCTGCACCCTTGTCAAAGTACTCCTGTACTTTCACTTGGGTATCAAAGCCATCCTTGAACCAATAGATATAACCATCGTTGGTGTTGAGGAAATGCTCCTTCGCATATTCGGTGTCAAAGCCAAAGACATCGCCCAAGAAGTTAGAACGGATATATGGTTTGGTCATCCTATCCTCATCTAAGCAAACGCCCATGTTCCATAAGTCTTGGAACGAATACGGCATAGCCGGGCAGAAATGACCGCACAATCCCCAAACATCGGTCTTGCGCATCTGCCAGATACGGAAGAAGCCTAAGATATGGTCAATACGATAAGCATCGAAATAATCCTGCATCTTCTGGAAACGACGACGCCACCACAGGTAGTTGTCCTTGCTCATCTCGTCCCAGTTATATGTCGGGAAGCCCCAGTTCTGTCCACGGGCATCAAAATCATCGGGTGGAGCACCCGCCGAAGCGTTGAGGTTAAAGAGCTCCGGATGCGAATAAGCATCTACCGAGTCGGGTGAGATACCGATGGGTATATCCCCCTTCATGGCTACACCAATCGAGTGGGCATAAGCAACCGCTTCGCTCAACTGCAAGTCAGCGTGATATTGCAGGAAATAGTAAAACTCCACTTTCTGTTTGTCGCGTTTAGCTAAGAAGGCGGCGTATGGAACGAGCCAGTCCTCGTTTTTCTTGAAGAAGTCTTTATATTCTTTGGTGGCAAACAGAGCCTCAGACTCCGTCTTGAACAAAGCCTTAAAATACTTCATCTTCTCGTCATAGACGCACTGATAATCAGCAATCGTCTTGGCATTAAACTCGGCTTTGGTTGCCTCATATTTCTTCTTTTGTGCAGGCGTGAGTTTACCCATACGAGGGATGTTGATATAGATCGGATGCAACGCAAACACGCTCACCGCATTATACGGATAGGAGTCGATGTTGGTGTGCGTCAAAGTGGTGTCGTTGATAGGCAAGGTCTGAATCATGCGTTGACCCGTAAGGGCTGCCCAGTCCGCCATCTTCTTAAGGTCGAGGAACTCACCGATACCGAAACCCTCGTTGGTGCGAAGCGAGAAGACAGGAATAGCTACGCCGGCACCTTTGAAACGTGGTTGGGTGCGACGGAAAGAACGGTCGTTTTGATAGATCTTAACGCCTTTCTGCATACCCCAGATGTGACGGTTCTCGCCCCATTCGAGATCGACGATAGCACCCGACTGCAAGTCGTAAATACAATATTTATATTCAATCACTTGAGGGTTCTTGACCTCAATGTCTCCTTTCCAAACCGGGAACTCGCCATCTGCTAATATCAGTTTCTTTGCCGGATCCCAAGCTCCTAATTCGGGCACGTTTCCGACGATAGCAACACCTTGCGAAGGAAGGATCTGCGGTAAGTCAATAGAGAAACGGATGTTGCCTTTCGTCGTCTTTTTCGCAACAGGATTGTGACGATGGAAGAGGGACTTAAGGAAAGCGGTGGTGTAGAACGCTTTCTCATGGTCGATGGCTTGCCAGAAGTCACGAATAACAATGTTCTTGTCTGTCGCTTTGAGCGTAAGACAACGCGGCTCGCCGGCTTCGTAGATATATCCACCCTCCACGCGAATGGCATATTTGTAGTGCAATGTGCCCGCAAAGTCACTAACCGGCAAGGATGCTGTCCAGAAATCTTGTCCTTGGCAATGTAACTCTAAGGGGTGTTGTTCCGTCCATCCTAAGATAGACTCTTCGGTCTCAATGATACAGAGGGTTTGACCAAACTCTGTACGGTAGTTGATTTGAAAAGTAATATCCATATATCTAATTCTTAATTCAAAAATTTAATTAAAAAGGGCTACCACTCGGGCAGCCCTCATTTTCAAGCATATTTACTTACGCAAGTTTGTTTACGTAAACTGCCAACTTCGATTTCAAGTTAGCCGCTTTGTTGCGGTGGATGATATTGCGTTTAGCAAGCTTATCCAACATCGAAGTTACTTTCGGCAGAAGAGCCGTAGCGTCTTCTTTACCCGTGGTAGCACGCAGTTTGCGAACTGCATTACGAGCTGTGAGCGCGTAATAGTGGTTGCGAGCTTTGCGGGCAGCCGTTTGACGAATACGTTTTAAAGAAGATTGATGATTAGCCATCTCAAATCCATTTTAAAATTAAACAATCTGTTACCTTTGAGGAAGGTCGGTATTTTGTAGCGGATAGCAGAGTCGAACTGCTCTTTTTAGAATGAAAATCTGACGTACTAACCGATATACGAATCCGCCTCACTTTTTGAAAAAGCATGCAAAGGTAAGGAAAATTTTTTAATTGACCAAATTTTTTTGCAAAAAAATGCAATTTTGTCCTATTTTTGTGCAAAAAAGTGGTCAACAGGACCAAATCCATGCCCAATTTCTTGATTTTTTCCCGATTCTAATGCGCATGCCAAATACGTTATTGCGACCTCTACTGCGTCTTCCAAATTATGCCCTTTGGCAAGCTCTGAAGCAATCGCTGAAGATAACGTGCAACCCGTCCCGTGTGTGTTCTTTGTCTCCACGCGCGGGTGCGGGTACTCGTACAGGCGCGCTTCCTTATAATCATATAGTATATCTCTTAATTCATCCTCAATCTGTATTCTTTGTCCTTTGTCTTTTGTCCTTGTTCTTTTGTCCTCACTTATAAGGTGTCCCGCTTTGAGTAGCACCGAAACTTTATATTTTTCCGCCAACGTCTTAGCGGCATCGGGAAGGTCAGTGATTGTTTCGCCTAACAGCACCTCCGCCTCGGGGAGGTTGGGGGTGATAACCGTGGCAAGAGGAATGAGTTCGCCCGTCAATGCCTCTATCGCATCTTCTTTCATCAGTCGATGACCCGAAGTGGAGACCATCACAGGATCTAATACGATTGGGAATTCTTCTATATAGTCTTTTGTCCTTTGTCCTTGCTCATTGTTCCTGCGTAGGGTTTTTGCCACAGTATGGATGGTGTCGGCAGAAAAGAGCATTCCTATCTTGATGGCATCGGCGCCGATGTCGTCGAGGACAGCTTTTATCTGTTGTCCAACGAGGGTAGGGGGGACAGGGTGAACGGCCTGTACGCCCAGTGTGTTTTGTACCGTGACGGCAGTGATTGCCGAAGCGGCATAACAACCTAACGCGGAGATGGTTTTAATGTCGGCTTGTATTCCCGCTCCTCCTCCGGAGTCAGAGCCTGCTATGGTGAGAACTTTCTTCATTATTGTTGTGTGTTTGTGTTTGTTCGAATTTGAGCGGGTGTTTGACCAAAATTAAGTCGGACGTACCGACAGAATTGTGACGCGTCGGAGAACCGAAGGCGAAACGCAATCTCTTTAATGGTTAATGACGAGGTTTTTAATAACTTAAGTATCTCGTCGTTGGTTACTTTGTGGATGATCTCCAATGCGGTGTGACCGCTTTCTTGCTTGCTGATGACCGACAGATACTTCGGCGTAATCGCTAACTGCGATGCGTACCACTGCACATCGTGGTGGGTTGTACCGTGTTCGCGCACTAAAAGCACGAACCGCCGCATGATATCCGACTTGCCCTTCGTCTTTTCCTCTGACGAGTGCGCGATGTGGTCCTCTAAGTACGACAAACACTCGTACGCTGCCGCTTGTGCAATGGTGCGTAACACTTGCTTATGGTATGCTGTGTGCTCGTCTTTGAGCAGTTCAACCAACAACTGCAAATACGTGTCTAACAGACGCACGTGCCGGTCGTCTAAGTGGTGAATGGGCGTAGATTGGATATAACTATATTTCTCCCACCAGTGTCCCTCAAGGTGAAAGCAGTCCAGCATCAACTCGTCAAACAAGTGTTCCGAAATACAAATAACTCCGCCCAAGAAATCGCCGGAACGCAGGTAGTGGTTAATCAGCGAATGGGGCATACAGACTAAGAGGTCGTTTGTGCCCATCTCCAACTGACAACCGTTCCACGTCAGTTGCATCTTTCCTTGCTTGCAATAGACAATAGCAAGGAACTGCCCTATAGCAGGATCGGGATTGGATATCTCGTCGATATTGTCCGTGAGTAAAAACAGTTCGTTCTTGTAAATCATAGGGCGTATTTTCAAAATCGGCTGCAAAGATACAACTTTTTTTTCAAATATCATATACAAAAAGTCGTTTTTTGTTGTAAAAAATGCTATTTGTGGCAAAAGTGCATATTATTATGGACAAAAAGTCCACTGTTATATGAAAAAAATGTAGTAATTTTGCATTCGCAATTAAAAAATGATTCGGTATGAAAAAGATTTTGTTAGGAGTTTTTAGTCTCCTTTTCTTGCTCAGTGGCTGTAAAAAAGACGACGTACAGACAGCCCTTGGTTCGTATTCTTACAAGACATCGGTGTTAGAGAGCACCCTCAGCCTACCCATTGAAATGGGTCAGTTAGAAGTCATTGACTTGCACAACGAGGACAGCGTCCTGCTCCTTATGAACGAGTTAGCGGGTCCTGCCTACCAAACGAAAGGAAAGATTGAAGAGAAAAAACTCAGTTTCTCTCCCTTTACGCGCGTAATAAATATAGGGTCGCGCGACTATCCCACCACCATCAGCGGCTCTGCCACAATGTACGATAATGCCATTGTGTTCGATTATCAGTATTACGGCGAAAACAGAGACACCGTTCGCATCGTTCTAAAAGACACGGTTATCATCCTTGATGACTCGGTTCGAGTGCTCAAAGCTCATGTTCAATCCATCGCAAAAAAGAATAAGTAATGACTAAACAGATTATCATCGGTTGTATCGGTTTATGTTTGGTGGCGTGCCAACCCAAACCGCAGCAACAGATTCAGCCTATACCGGTGCGCGTCACCATCGTTGACACCACCGAATCCATCAACACCCACACCTACGTCGGTCGCGTTCAGGCTCGCCAATCCTCTTCCTTTGGTTTTAACCTCGGAGGACGCGTAACCAACGTGTATTGCAAATTAGGGCAACAAGTAACCAAGGGGCAAAACCTCATGAAGGTGGATGACACCCAACAGCGCAATAGTTTGCGGGCAGCGAAAGCCACGCTCAAGCAAGCTAAGGACGGCTACCAACGTGCCAAGAAAGTGTATGACAAAGGGGGGATCCCCCAAGTGAAACTGATAGATATTGAGACCAAACTCAAGCAAGCGCAGACGATGGTTGACTTGGCGCAACAAGAGGTAGAAAACACCACCTTACGTGCCGCCAACGATGGTATCGTCAGTGCTATCTTCGTGAGCGAAGGGCAGATCCTTCTTCCCGCCGCACCGGCAGTAGAGATAATGGAAAACGAACAAATGACCGTCGTTATTCCCGTTCCGGAAACACGAATCTCACGCATCGTAAAGAGCGAGAAAGGTACGATCTCTATTCCTGCTATTGACTTATATTGTACGGGTGAGGTGATAGAGAAAGAACTCACCTCTTCCTCTCCGGCGCACACCTACAATGTCAAACTGAATATTCTCGACGCACCCACCGAGCAGCTCCTACCTGATATGGTGGCGAAGGTGCAACTCATGAGCGAACAACAGCGTGGGATTATCCTGCCTGCCGAGTGTATCCAAACCCACAAAAACAGTAAGTCTGTGTGGGTCATCGTGGATGGTCAAGCAGAGCGTCGTACGATAGAGACCGGTCGTTTCGTTACCCAAGGGGTGATGGTGACCAAAGGACTTGAAAAAGGAGACATCGTCGTGTTAGATGGTTATCAAAAACTCAGCCGTGGGGCTAAGATTCAAATAATAGATATACAATGACAAAGCGAAATCATATTCAAGCCGCTATGCGGGGGCACAAGATGGTCTTTTTCGTGGTGACCATTCTCTGCCTATTCGGTATCTACGCCCTTATCAAAATGAATAAGGACGAGTTCCCGCAGGTGACGATTCGGCAAGCGGTCGTAGTCGCTATCTATCCCGGTGCTACCGCCCAAGAGATAGAGCAACAAGTGACAGGACCATTAGAAGACTGCCTCTTCTCCTACGAGGAGATAAACAAGAAGTTCACCTACTCCACCACGAAGGACGGTATCGTATATATCATCACCGAACTCAACCAATCGGTGAAGCGCAAAGACGAGGTGTGGGCAAAGATCCGCTCCGGCTTAGATTTAGTCAAACTCACCAAACTACCCAAAGGTGTTCTCACCGTCTTGGTGGTCGACGATTTTGGTAACACCTCTTCTATGCTCCTTGCCATTGAGAGTGAGGACCATAATCCGCGCGAACTGAACGAATATGCCAAAACCATCAGCAACTACTTGCGCACGATTCCCGAGATGGGAAAAATCAAAGTCTTGGGCGAACAGACCGAGCAAATCGTTGTCGATATAGACATTAAACAGTTAGCCCGTTACGGCATTGACCATAAGTCGCTCTTTGCTATGTTTGCTACGCAAGGACTGAGAACGGTAAGTGGCACTACCGGAAGCCAAGCCGGACAAGCGCAGCTGCACATCGACATCCCTCTCGGTTCGGAATACGAGGTGGGCGAACAGATTGTTTATACCGATCCCGCGACGCAGAGTGTGGTGAGGCTGAAGGATATAGCCTCTATCCATCGCGAATATAAGGCAGGGTCATATATTGACTATTACGAGCAAAAGAAAGCCTCAGCGGTAATGCTGTCGATTGAGATGCAACCCGGACACAACATCGTCGAGTTTGGTAACGAGATAGATAAGAAATTAGCCCTTGCCAAAGCCGACCTGCCGGCGGATGTGAAGATGCACCGCGTGACCGACCAACCGAAAGTGGTCAACGACTCCGTTGTGTCTTTCCTCAAAGATATTCTTATCAGTATCCTTGTCGTGGTAGCGGTGATGCTCGTCCTTTTCCCGCTCAAGACCGCTATCGTAGCCTCTACCGGCGTGCCTATCTGTACCGCCATCACGATTGGTATCATGTACCTCTTTGGTTTGGAGCTTAATACCGTCACCTTAGCCGCCTTGATTGTGGTACTTGGAATGATTGTCGATAACTCGGTCATTGTGGTGGACAGCTATTGTAACTCCCTTCAACAAGGGCACTCACGTTGGTTTGCGGCTTCCACCGAAGCGACCAACTTGTATGTCCCCACACTTGTCGCCACCATCAGTATCTTTGGGATGTTCTTCCCGATGAAACTCATCTTAGACGGTCTGATGGGCGAGTTCGTCAAAGACTTCCCGTGGGCAGTGATGTTCGCTTTGATGGCGAGTTTCTTCTATGCTTTCTATGTCACACCGTATCTCAGTACGCGTTTTATCAAGCAGCAACACGCCGGCGAGATCAATTTCTTTGAACGCGGACAGAACTGGTTCTTTGAGAAGTTAGAGCACGCTTACGAGAAAGTGCTGCGTTTCGTCTTTAAGATTCCCGTTATCAGCCTCTTGTTTGCTCTCGGTCTGATTGTGTTAGGCGGATACCTCTTCCTTCAAATGAATGTGCAGATGTTACCCAAAGCTGACCGCAGCTGTTTTGCTGTGGAGATACATTTACAGGAAGGTCGCTCTGTACAGGAGTCCGGTTTGGTAGCCGACTCGTTGGCTCGTGTCCTCAATGCCGACCCAAGGGTCGTGAACGTAACCTCGTTTGTGGGAATGGCTTCTCCACGTTTCCACGCAGCCTACGCGCCGCAGATGCCCGCCACCAACTACGCCCAACTCATCGTTAACACCGTCTCGAATAAGGCGACCGAAGAGGTTCTGAAAGACTATACTAATCGCTACGAAAACGCCTTCCCAAATGCCTATGCCCGCTTCAAACAGATGGACTATCAGATTTGTACTAACCCGTTTGAGGTGTGCGTGCAAGGACCGAAAATAGAGGACTTAGAACCGTACGCCGATTCGATCAAACAGTTTATGATGTCTTGTCCCGAACTGATGTGGGTACACAGCAACTACGACGAGACACGCCCCGCTATTCGTATTCGTCTCAATGCCGACGAGGCTTCGCGCTTAGGAGTGAGCCAGACGTTTATGTCCCTCTATCTGAGTAATGTCTTCAACGGGCAAACGATAACCACTTTCTACGAGCAAAACAACGCTGTCCCTGTCGTGTTGCGTGCCTCGGGCATAGACACACTCGATTATAAACAACTCGAAGACTTACTTATTCCTACCATCTACCCGGGTGTGAGCGTGCCTCTGTGCCAGATTGCGACCATTGAACCCGAGTGGCACCACGCCTCCATCGGACACATCAACGGCGTGCCCACTATCACCATCGGTTGCGACTTAAGAGGCAATGCGTCCGAACCGCAAGTGCAGAAGAAAGTGCAACGATGGATAGAGGACCACGGTATCGACCAACAAGTCACCGTCTTTAACGATGGTTTGACCGGCAAGAACGAAATCATCATCCCCCAAGCCATCTATAGTATCATCGGCGCTTTGTTGGTGATGTTCTTTGTTCTGCTTTACCACTTTGGCAAGTTGTCGATATCTATCTTAACACTCTCCTCGTGCTTGCTCACGCTCTTTGGTGCGTTCTTGGGAATGCGACTTTTCCACATGGAAGACTTCTCTATTACGGCTATCTTAGGCATCGTCTCGTTGATAGGAATCATTGTTCGTAACGCCATCATCATGTACGAATATGCCGAAGAGCTGCGGCTCAAAGAGCACATGAGCGGTCGCGATGCCGCCTTCCATGCCGGTCTTAGGCGAATGCGTCCTATCTTCCTCACCTCTGCCACCACCGCCTTGGGCGTGATACCGATGATTATTGCCGGCACCAGCCTCTGGATGCCACTGGGTGTGGTTATATGTTTCGGAACGATCTTTACCTTACCCTTAGTGGTTACTATTTTACCTATTGCTTATTGGAAGTTCTATGCAAGAGATTAAAAAACATATTTGCTTACTGTTATCTATCTGTCCCCTTCTTTTGATGGGGCAAAGTCTGAGTCTTGACTCGTGTCTTCAACTGGCGCGACAGAACAATGCCGAACTGCGTTCCACCCAACTCGAGGTGAAGAAAGCACAAGAAGTGCGCAATCAAGCGCGTACCAAGTACTTCCCTCAAATCAGCGGATTAGCCGGAGGTTATCACGCCTTACAACCCGTATTGGAAATCAATCCAAACGATTTAGGCAATGCCCAAGCACGCGACTTCCTCAATAGCCTCTATACGGCTTATGGCGAATCGTTAGGACTGAACAACACCTTCTCAATGTTCCGTTACGGAGCCGTGGCAGGCGTGGTTGCCGTTCAACCCGTATATATGGGTGGAAAGATCGTTGCCGGAAATAAACTCGCTCAGGTGGGCGTGGACGCTGCGCAATGTCAAGCACAAATCAAAGAGCGCGATATCCTGCTACAAGTTGAGGAGAGTTATTGGCTCGTGGTCAACTTGCAAGCGAAACAACAACTCGTTTTGGCTACCCAAGCCCTTCTCGACACCCTCGAAGTCAATGTAGAAGAAGCCGTATCCGCAGGATTAGCCATCAGCAATGACCTACTGCGCGTCCAACTCAAAAAGAACGAACTGAGCGCAATGCAAGTGCAACTGACCGACGGTATCGACCTCGCCTCCCGTGCCTTAGCACAATCCATTGGACTCGACAGTATTTCCATCTCACTCGATTTAGATACCCTCTCCAACTCCCCCCTTAGGGGGTCGGGGGGCTGTCCTTCAGAGGGGTCGGGGGACTGTCCCGAGACGGACTTACTGCAGCACGCTGTCCGTGCCTCTCAACTCCGGCGACGCATGGATTTGGCGGACGCCCTGCCGCATATACTCGTAGGGGGAACGTATAACTACGGCAACGTCATGCGCGTAGAGGGCATTGACTTACAAGGCGATGGGTGGAAACAGAACGGCTTACTGTTCGCCACCATCCAAGTGCCACTGACCGGTTGGTGGGAGACTGCCCATAAACTCAAAGAGGGGCGGTACGCCATTGAACAAGCGCAGTTGCAACAACAAGACCTCAGTGCCAAACTCGTCTTGCGGCATCAGCAGGCAGCTAACGAAGTGCATAAACTGAGTTCTCTCTTGGTTCAGATGCGCTCATCTGCCGAGTTGGCGAAGCAGAACTATCTCTTAGCGCAAGAGAACTACTCCGCGGGGCTGAGTTCGATAACGGAACTGATGGAAGCGCAAACGCTTTATCAAAAAGCCCAAACCGACCTCATCGACGCGCAGATCCAGTACCGCATCGCCCTCCACCGCAGTCAAGTGCTATAGTTTTACACTAACTCTTCTGCGGCTTTTTTTGGGTCGGGTGCCGACATAATCGCACTCACGACGGCGACGCCATCTAAACCGGTAGCACGGACCGCTTTGATATTGCTCGCATTGATACCTCCAATCCCTATCGTAGGGTGAGTGCTTAACGCAACGGCTTGCCGTGCGCCTTCTAAACCAAAGGGCGTGTGGGTGTCCGTCTTTGTCGGGGTAGAGAAGATAGGCGAAACGCCGATATATTGGATATCTAACAGGTTAGCCTCCTTAATCTGTTCGAAGTTCTCTACCGATAGTCCGATGATCTTATCGGGGCCTAAGAGTTGGCGGGCGATGGTTACGGGCATATCCGATTGACCTAAATGTACCCCATCCGCATCAACCGCCAAAGCTATATCGACGCGGTCGTTGATGATGAGCGGGATTCCTGTTCCTTGCAAGAGGTTCTTGAGAGCCAAGGCGCGCTCAAGGAAAGTGCGTGTATCGGCCGTTTTCTCGCGTAACTGCACCATCGTCATACCGCCTGCGATGGCAGACCGAACCACCTCAACGAGGTGTTCGGTAGGGGGTAGGGGGGTAGAGGAGTAGCGCCCTTTGGGCTGGAGTAGGGTAATATCAGTGACTAAACAAAGGTGCATAAGTTCTCAAGGAAATGAGGCATGTCCATTCCTGCTTTGCCGACCATGGTCATGGCCGTGATAGCAGAGTGGAAAGTGGAAAGTGAAAGTGAACGTGAAAGGCTGGCGGCGATGATGGCGGAGGCAACACAACCCGTGCCGGTGGTGAGTGCCATCTGAGGCGAACCTAAGGCGACAGATGCCGTGTGCGTATCGTCCGTGATATAGTCCGTAGGACCGGAAACGACGATGACCGCTGATGTTTGGCGAGCCAAACCATCGGCTATAGAGTTGAGAGTTGAGAGTTCTCTGCCCTGAAGGGCGCGATCGGCAAGCCGTATAGAGTTTAGAGAAGTTTTTAAGTCTGAAAGTTGAAAGTTAAGAGGTGTATCTAAGCCGGTGTGGAGGATTTGATTCGTGGCGAGGGCAAGGATCTCGGAGGCATTGCCTTTGATGACGGTGGGATGAACCTTGGCAATGAGTTCCTGCGCCATCTGCAACCGATAATGGGTGGCATTCACTCCCACAGGGTCCAGAACAATCGGTTTGCCTAACTCGTGCATTCGTTCGCCCGCTGCCAGCATAGTAGCAAACTGCTCTTTCGAGGGTGTGCCGATATTAAGCACTAACGCATCCGCAATAGCGCACAGGTCCTCCACCTCTTCGATAGCAGAGGACATAATCGGCGAAGCGCCGATAGCCAGCAGTGCGTTCGCAACGAAATTCGCGCTGACGGAGTTGGTGATGCAGTATATTATTGGCTTCATAAGGGAGTAGAGGAGTAGGGGAGTAGAGGGGTAGGGTGTTAGAAGCGGTAGAGGAAACTGATATACCAGCCCCATTCCCACATCTGTTGGTTAGAGCAGGCTTTGGTGCGCACCATGTTGTTGAGTCCGAAATCATAACCACCCTGCAAGCGGAATTGGTCCCACTCCAATCCTGCACCCAGTCCCATCTGGATATTTGCCCGCCACAACTCGTTGGTGTATCTATCGTAACTCTCGGTGTGTATTCCGAGTTCTTGGCATCTCGCTGCGGTTTTGTCAGATAAGTTTGCGTTGACTTTGTCGGTCATCGCCAATCCGATCTGCAGTTGAGGACCGCCATAAAAGAGCAGGTTGAGTTTTTTCCAAAGCGGGATCGTGTAGGTCGCGCGGATAGGAATAACAAAGTTGTGCTCCAAGAGGGTGTTCTCCAGATACTGTTCTGTGGATACCGTATCCGCCGGCGCATAGTGTTGGGTGTTCTTATTGCCGGTTAATGAGTAGAGCAGTCCTGTTTGGATGCCGAAGTTCAGTGGCAAACAGAACGTGACATTCAAACCGATTCGTCCACCATGCAGATAGCCATCGGGATAGTTTTTGTTCTTGCTTTGTAGCCAGGGTTGGGTATAACCGGCCTCCAAGCGATATTCAACGTGAAACTGATAGTTCGACTCTTTGACTTCTTTTTTGGTTGGGTCAAAGAAGCCGTCATCTACGGTTTGCAGATCGGCTACAAGGCGTTTGTTCTCCTGCGCGTAGGCGCACACGCACAACGCGCATAGTAATAAGGATAATAGTGTACGAGGCATAAGCGAGTTTAACGGGTTTAGCAAGTTTAACGGGTTTAGCGAATGAATCCTTTCTTACGGAGTAAGTATTGAGGATTGGGATCTTTGCCACGGAACTCGCGGTAGAGTTCACCGGCTTCTTTGGTGCCCCCTTGTTCGAGGAGGTGTTTGAAACGAGCGGCTACTTCGGGGTTGAGTATATCTCCTGTCTCAGCAAAAGCCGCAAAAGCGTCTGCGTCAAGAACAGCCGACCAAGTGTAGCTATAGTAACCTGCTTCGTAACCGGACGAGCCAAAGATATGGTTAAAGAACGTAGGGCGATAGCGAACGATGATCTCGTCCAACATATTCATCTTTGCTAACGATTGGGCTTCAAAAGCGTCAATGTCTAAGTCCTCAGCACTGGTGAGCAAGTGGAAATCCATATCCATGATAGAAGCGCAGAGCAGTTCGGTCTCTACAAAGCCTTGGTTGAAGGTAGCGGCTTTATTGATTTTCTCCACGAGTTCATCGGGAATCAGTTCGCCCGTTTGGTAGTGGAAAGCGTAGGTCTTGAGTATCTCCGGACGATAGCAGTAGTTCTCCATGAACTGTGAAGGCAGTTCGACGAAGTCGCGTGGGGTGTTGGTTCCGCTGAGCGATTGGTAGGTGGCTTGTGCCATGAGTCCGTGCAAGGCGTGACCAAACTCGTGGAAAAGGGTCTCTACATCATCCATAGAGAGCAAAGACGGCTGGTCGGCGGTCGGTTTGGTGAAGTTGCCCACATTAACAATAACGGGGCGATGGTCGGTGCCGTCAGCATCTTTGTATTGCACTTTGAAGTTCGTCATCCACGCACCGGCACGTTTGGTGTCGCGAGGGAAATAGTCGGTATAGAGGATACCCACGAGGTTACCCTCCTTATCGGTCACTTTGAAAGCCTCCACTTCGGGGTGATAGATGGGCACTTCGGTCGTGGGTTCAAAGTTCAGTCCGTAGAGGTTATGGGCAAGTAAGAAGGCACCCTTGCGTACGTTCGATAGCTCAAAGTAAGGACGGATCTGCTCTACATCCAACGCATATTTGGATTGGCGGAGTTTCTCGGTGTAGTACCACCAGTCCCAGGGTTGGAGTGGATTGTGGATCGTGGATTGTGGATAGTCTTTATTCATGAGTTTTTGAAGTTCAGTTGCTTCGCGTTTAGCGGCTTTGAGGGAGGGTTCCCAGATAGAGAGTAAGAAGTCGTAAGCGGTCTTGCCGTCTTTTGCCATGCAATCAACGAGAATCTGGTCGGCAGGACAGGTATAACCAAACAGTTGGGCTTTAGCGATACGCAGTTCCATGATACGACGGATGATAGCTTTGTTGTCAAACTCGTTATCGTGGTTAGCGCGTGTGGTATAGGCGAGTAGCAGTTGTTTGCGCAGTTCGCGATTGGAGCAGTATTGGAGTACGGGTGTGAAACTCGGGCGTTTGGGAGTGAACATCCACGCGTCCGGACGACCGGCAGCGATAGCTTCCTCTTTGGCGGTTTGTTTAGCACTTGCGGGCAGTCCTTCGAGGTCTGCTTCGTTGGTAACGAAGATCTGGCAGTTATTGGTCTCGGTGACGATGTTATTGCCAAACTTAAGTGTGAGCACCCCTAACTCTTGGTTGATGTCCATGAGTTTTTGTTTGTTTTCGGGATTGAGGTTGGCTCCGTTTTGAGCAAAACTCTTGTAAGTGTTGTTGAGTAACATCAACTGTTCGGGATTGAGGTTGAGTTGGTCTTTTTGTTCATAAACGGCTTTGACGCGCGCAAAGAGGGCTTCGTTCATGATTATCTCGTCGGAGATTTGGCTCAGTTGAGGCATGATCTCTTCGGCGAGTGCTTGCATCTGGTCTGTACCATCGGATTCGAGGAGGGTGAAGAAGATGTTTGCCACATCATTGAGCAGTCTGCCCGAGCGGTCGAGTGCCTCGATGGTGTTCGCAAAAGTAGGTTCTTCGGGATTATCCACAATAGCCTCTATCTCGGCGCGGTTTTGTTTGAAAGCCTCTTGGAAGGCAGGACGATAATGTTCGATTTTGATTTGGTCAAACGCCGGCACATCGTAAGGTGTGGCGGGTTGATGAATGAGAGGGTTTTGATTACAAGCTATAGCAGTCATAGCAATCACAGATAATAAAAAGATTTTACGCATAATTATTGTATTTTAACGTTTTTTTTCAGGGCATCGGCAATGAGTTTTTTCATCTCGTTGCTCTTGGTTTGTGTGTCTTTGTGTATGATGGGACGGAAGTCCTTGGCGAACTTACACTCTGCGGCTTTGATCTTGAGGTCGTCTTTGTTACCAATAACATCTACTCCGATATAGAACGGCGATAGCAGCGAGGCGTGGTAGTTGAAGTTCATATCAAGGTAGTGGTTTCCTCCGGCGGCAATCATGTAGTTATCCATCGTCACGCAGAAAGGATAGACGGTTATCTCATCTTTGTACAGCGTTATTTGGGCATTGATAGAGTCGATGAGGTTCTCGGTCTTGCGGTTGAACATTAGGATTTTTGCCACTTTACCGAAGGTCTCGCTATCGAGTAAAACGAGGTTTTTGCCTTCAATGTCGCAAGCTCCGCGGAGGGTAGAGGTCTTGAGTTGGTATTGGTCGTTGACGTAGGTCTCGGCAGCAATATGGAACTGTGCTAAGCCTTTGAAGGACTGAAGCATCGGCATCAGCGTATCCAGTTGCGGAATCATGTCAATGAGTTGTTGGATATCAACATCTACCATGTGATAATCGAAGCCGACATAGATGTGGTCGCGTCGTGGGGTGCGGTAAATAGCACTGAGTTGGAGTTTGGCGGCTTGGCACACAAACCCCATTTGGTCGAGGATAACCTCTCCGTCACGAATGGTTATTTTTCCGCCAAGGTTATTAAGCTCTTGTCCCAAGGCGTGGGTGGATTTGATGAGGGTGTTGAGGGTCAATTCCACATCTTGCGGAACGATAAACGGGTCGGAAGGTGTGGTGTCCGCTTCGGCTACTGTCACTTCCTCGGTGGCGGTTGTGTCACCATCAGGTAGGAGGGCGAGCAGTTCATCCACATCGGTATAATTGGAAGTGAAATTGAGTTCACCCGTGAGGTTTTGCTCTTTGCGAATCCAGTCGCTGATGTTCTCCACTCTTCCGCTCAGACAGAAGTCCGAGTTGCCGAGAATGATACGGCTGGTATCGATATTGAAGACCTTATTGGAATAGGTGAATTTCATTTGCGGGATAGCCACGGTCGGTTCGATGTTAGGCAGTTGTGCTTTTGCCTCGTGCAAATCGAAATACAACAGCGGATTCCACTTGAGTAAGATATTCTCGGCATCCTTATTATAACGCGAAGCGGCGCGCAAGGTCATCTTGTTTGTTTGCACTTGGAAGTTATTGCCCATATTCCCTTGCATGGCTGCTACAGTGAATTGCAGTCCTATTCGTTGTGCATCGGGATTACGTCTGGAAGCACGAATCTGAGCATCGCCGACAGGTCGAACGAGGTGAGCGTGGATAGTGTCTATGTTGGCTATCACGTCGTTGAGGTCAAACCCAACGGCAATCGTCGGAATTTTAGTTTGGATATCTTGGGTTTCTTCCAAAGAGGCATGCAGGCTACCTTTGTCAATGAAGGCTTGCAGGCTATCCATCAAGAAGTTCACTTGTTCGATATCCAGTTTGGCAGTGGCATTGATGCTTGTCCAGTGTTGTTGAGTGATATCGTTTAGGTGGGCTTTACCATCAATCGTTCCGTAGGTGCGTCCGTGGACTTCCATCTTCGTTGAATCAGTACCGAGGTACCGATTGGCCTCGGCGAGGTTGAGGTTCACATTCGCGTGCAGTTCGAGCAGCGGGTTGGCGAGTTCGAAACTGGCGTTGCGTTTGAATATCTTCGTCGCTTTAGCTTTGAGTTGGAGGGTGTTGTCGTTGGTTTTGGTGGATAGGTTATGGATGGTGACCGACGTCAAGTCTTGCCGATTCATGTCTAAATGCGCTTCGATATTCGCTTTGGTGTCCCTTAGTTTATACGGAAGGTGAGCATAATCGTACGAGCCAACACCTTTGGTAAGGTTGAGTTTAGCGTCGATGATAGGCCACTGCACGCTATCGAATACGCCTGCTGCGTGTGCTTGCAGTTGGAGTTGACCATTGACATCCAATTCGGTGGGCACTAATTGGGCGATGGAAGTAGGCAGGAGTGCGAGCAGTTCTTGAATGTTCCACTCGTTAGTTTGAAGCGTGACATCGCCTTTGAATCCACCCTCGTTTAAGAGACCGACGGTTCCTTCCAGTCCTATCTCAAATTGATTGAGTTTCAGAAGTGCCGGTTGGATGTGAATATCTTGCAATCCATTGGCGTGGACGGGCAGTCTAAGGACGAGGTTGACTTGTTGGGCATAAGTCTCGTCTTTTAGGGTAAAGTCCACTTGGTTCAAGTTCAGTTGAAGGATACCGCTATAGATACTGTCGTATGCGATGTCCTGCAAGACGATGTCCATTCGGTTGAAACGGGCAGAGAGGCTATCTCGCTCATCAACAAACTGTACGCGTTTGGTTTGTAACTCAATATCACTGGCAACGGCAATCGAACGCAACTGCCATGAAGCGGACGTGGTGTCTTCTTCCTCCGGCTCAGAAGGGGGTAGTTGTAAGATGTCGAAGTTCGTTGAGCCATCGGCAGCGATGAAGATATTCGCTTCTACGTCCTTCATGCTGAAACGTTGGATATAGACATCTCCTTTGAGGGCTTTCTTCACATCGACACCGACTTGTAGGGCCGGAATGGCTATCACAGTGTCAGAAGGAGCACCTTCGGTAGGGTTGATGAGATAGACTCCTTCGAGTTGGAGACCGAAGTTAGGAAAGTCCTTGAAGAGCGTCAAATCAATCTTGTCTATCCGGTAATGGCAAGTGATGAAGTGACTTGCCACCTTATCTACAATGGGCGTTAGCCGTTTAGGGGTGAACACGACATACATCGCCATCCCCACCGCCAAAAGAACGATGAAGACGAGAGACAAGAGTGTCCAACCAATGATTTTAAGTATTGTTTTCATTTCTTGTTGTATAAGTGAGTGCGTCCGGCACGTTCAAACTGGAATTGTGTAGAGGTTAGCGTTTTGATCGTCAAAGTGGTTGGCGCTAACGCTGTTTGGGCATCCGTCTGATGAATCTCGGTAATCTCTTTTCCTTCCATCTTCCACATATACCAACCGCTGCCGTGTTCTTTGAGATCGTTTTCTTTGCGATCTTCCTCGTCCCATTCTTTACCCCATTTATACCCATTGTATGGGTTTTCAGAATCGGGCGGATAGGGAACGACCTTATCTTGCAGATAGACTTTATAATCCCCTGCTTTATCGGCATTTTCCCATTTGCCGTATAGATCGTTCTCAGAGAAACCGGTGGTTTTACAACTTACCAAGAATGTGAGCGCTACGAGAGCGGTTAAGATTGAGAGTTTTTTCATAATCGTTATGCTTTGGTTATTTGAATTGATAGTTTGTATCCGTCCATATCTAAGATTTCGCCATTCACTTGGGCTTGCAGGTCAATGGTTGTTGCTAGCACTTGCGAGCAGATATAGTCTTGGAAGTGATCGATAGCGGAAGTAATCTTCTCGTTTTGCTCTAAGACAATGTGAATGCGGTCGGTGATATCCAATCCGCTACTCTTACGCAGGTTTTGGATACGGTTGATAAGTTCGCGGGCGATACCTTCCTCAATGAGTTCGGGTGTGAGTTCAATGTCGAGGGCAATGGTCATCGAACCTTCGTTCATCACGAGCCAACCGGGCATATCCTCGGTGAGAATTTCGACATCCTCCATTGTGAGGAGTAGAGGAGTAGAGGGGGAGAGGGGTAGGGTAATAGCAAACTGTCCTTCGGACTCAAAACAAGCGATATCGTCTTGGCTCATTTGAGCAATAGCGGCTGCCAGTTCTTTCATCTGCCCACCGACTTTCTTACCAAGCACTTTGAATTGCGGTTTGATTTTTTTAACGAGGCGAATAGATGATTGGTCGGAGAGAACGATATCCAGCTGTTTGACATTCACTTCGCTCTTGATGAGGTCTGCCACACGTTCCAAAGCTTGTAGAGTAGCATTGTCTTGCACAGGAATGACAGCTTTGAGCAGCGGTTGTCTCACGTTCTTTTCGGCACGTTTGCGCAGCGATAGGATCATCGATGTGGCGTGTTGGGCAAGAGCCATACTGTTTTCCAAGTCCTTGTTGATCATTGCCTCGTCCACGGTGGGCCATTGGGCGAGGTGGACAGATGGGGGTAGGGGAGTAGAGGAGTAGAGGGGTAGGGTTAAATCACGATAGAGTCGGTCAGCAAAGAATGGTGCATTAGGAGCCATAAGCAGCGCGATTGTCTTCAGACAAGTATAAAGGGTGGTATAAGCCGCATTCTTATCGGCATCCATCTCGCCTCCCCAGAAACGTTTGCGGTTAAGGCGGACGTACCAGTTACTCAAGTCGTCTTGTACAAAGTCGGAGATGGCGCGACCCGCTTTGGTGGGTTCGTATGCCTCGTATGCTTCCGTTACCTCTTGGGTGAGGGTGTTGAGTTTGGAGAGGATCCAGCGGTCAATCTCGGTGTAGAGGGGTAGGGGAGTAGAGGAGTAGGGTGTCCAGCCATCCACATTCGCATAAAGGGCAAAGAAAGAATAGGTGTTATAGAGCGTTCCAAAGAACTTACGGCGAATCTCGTCCACTCCTTCGGGGTCGAACTTAAGGTTATCCCAAGGCGAGGAGTTGGTGAGCATATACCAACGAACGGCATCGGCTCCGTAGGTGGCTAATGCTCCGAACGGATCCACGGCATTGCCCAAACGTTTGGACATCTTATTTCCGTTCTTATCGAGCACAAGACCATTAGAGATAACGTTCTTATAAGCCACTTTATCTTCAATCATCGTGTGGATAGCGTGGAGTGTGAAGAACCAACCACGGGTCTGATCCACTCCTTCGGAAATAAAGTCGGCCGTACGCGGAGCGTCTGCGTTCTCAAACGGGTAGTGGTTCTGTGCGTAAGGCATTGCACCCGAGTCAAACCACACATCGATGAGGTCTAACTCGCGTTTCATCGGTTTGCCCGAAGGTGAAACCAGTACGATATGATCCACGTAAGGACGGTGCAGGTCGATCACCGATGGGTCGTAGTTCGCTGCGGAATAGTCGCCCACCTTGTGTTTAGGCCAAGGATTGGCGGTCATCAAACCTGCCTTGACAGATTTTTCTATCTCGGCAAAGAGTTCGGCAATAGAACCAATACAGATTTCTTCTTTACCATCTTCGGTGCGCCAGATAGGTAGCGGTGTACCCCAATAACGGGAACGAGAAAGATTCCAGTCGTTGAGGTTCTCGAGCCACTTACCGAAACGACCCGTACCCGTGGATTCGGGTTGCCAATGAATGGTGTTATTGAGTGCAATCATCTGCTCACGAGCTTGGGTTGAGCGAATAAACCACGAATCCAAAGGATAATAAAGGACGGGTTTATCGGTGCGCCAGCAGTGCGGATAGGTGTGTACATGTTTCTCGGTCTTGAACATTCGTCCGTCGCCTTTCATTTCGATACATAAGCGGATATCGAGATTCTCCGCTTTAGCGGCTGCGGCTTCGTCGTAACGCCCCTCTATGGTGAACTGAGGGTCGTAAGCGTTCTTCACCCATTGCCCCGCGTAGCGAGAATAGAGTTCTACATTAACGCAGCGTTGAACCCACGCCTCGTCGAGGTCTTCGAGAGTCCAATATTTTCCTGTGAAATCCACCATCGGACGAAGACCGTTATTCTTGGTTTGCATATACAGACCCGGAACACCGGCAGCGTCAGCGACTTTCTTATCGTCTGCACCAAACGTAGGAGCGATGTGGACAATACCCGTACCGTCTTCGGTGGTGACATAATCGCCCGGGATAACTACAAAAGCCCCCTCACCCGGATTCACCCATGGGAAGAGTTGTTCATAATGTGTGCCGACGAGGTCGGTTCCCTTGCCTTTCCAAATGATATTCAAGGGCAGGGCATTGCCTTCGGCATCGAGTTCGGTCAGTTCTTTGCGATAGGCATCAATACGTGCCTCAGCGAGGATAATAATATCCTCTTTGCGCTGGATAGCGACATAGTCAATCTTCGGTCCTACACAGAGAGCGGTGTTGGAAGGCAAGGTCCAAGGCGTCGTCGTCCAAGCGATGATGTAGAGGGGGGTAGAGGAGTAGGGGAGTAGAGGGGTAGGGATATTTTCGGTCACTCTAAACTTCACAGTACACGTAGTATCCTTCACATCGCGGTAGCAACCGGGTTGGTTGAGTTCGTGCGAACTTAAGCCGGTACCTGCTGCAGGCGAGTAGGGTTGAATCGTGTAACCTTTGTATAGGTAGCCTTTCTTATAGAGTTCCTTGAGCAGATACCACAAAGTCTCGATATATTTGTTATCGTAGGTGATATACGGATGGTCGAGATCTACCCAGTATCCCATTTGTTTGGTGAGGTTGGTCCACTCCTTCGTATATTTCATAACTTCCTTGCGGCAAGCGGCATTATATTCGTCCACAGAGATTTTCTTGCCGATATCCTCTTTGGTGATTCCGAGCATTTTCTCTACGCCGAGTTCGACGGGTAGGCCGTGGGTGTCCCAACCGGCTTTACGATTGACCACGAACCCTTGCATGGTCTTATAACGACAGAAAGTATCTTTGATAGTACGAGCGAGTACGTGGTGGATACCGGGCATACCGTTAGCAGAGGGAGGACCCTCAAAAAAGATAAAGTCCTTTGCGTTAGGTCCTTTCTTGACCAGACTTTGTTTGAATAGATCTTCTTGTTCCCATTGAGCGAGCACATCCTTCGCTGTTTGGGCTAAATCTAAATTTTTGTATTCCTTAAAATGTTTCATATTGTGTAGTTATTTTTGCCATAAATCGTGTGCAGAATCATAAACCTCGCTTTCGATGGATAAACCATTAAGAATGGTATGAAAAACATAGTGTTGATCTATCGTGGTTACCTCTTTGACCTTACGCTCGGAACTCGTCCATAGAACCATCGGTATCTCGTATTGCTCTTTGGGAGCCATCTTGAGGGGAACGCCATGCATAAAAAGGTTATTCTCCCCTAACGATTCGCCGTGGTCGGAGACGTATAACAGCGAACATTCATAATCGTGAATGGTACGCAGGGTGTCAATCATATCGGCTATCAGAGCGTCCGTATAACGAATCGTGTTGTCATAAGCATTCATCAAGTGGTCGGGTTCTTTTTGGGCATCTTCCACACGTGAGCAAACGGGAACGAAATATTCGTATTGGGCAGGATACTGACGTTGGTAGTCGGGACCATGACTGGTATTGGTGTGGACAATAATCAGCACCTTGTTCTTATCGCTTTGTTCGATGCGGTTTTTGAGTCCAATAAACAATGTCTCGTCATAAACGGCTTCTACTCCATAACGAGTGCCTAATTGTTGGAGGTTCTCGTATTCGTCTATGTGTATGGGCGGTTCGCCCCAGTTATGGGTGCGCCAAACCACATCCACACCGGCTCGATAGAGGTAATTCGGTAGTATCTCATATAAGTCCGAGGTGGCTTTATATTCGAGAATACTCTTCACTCCGGCTGTTGTATAGGTCGCGCAAGCTTGCGCGTCATAAACGATAAGGTCTTTCACTTGGCTCAATCGTGGATTAGTCTCGCGTTCGTAGCCGTAGAGTTGCCAGTTGGCTTTGCGCCCTGACTCACCAATGATAAGCACAAAGGCTTCTTTCTTGTCGTTGGCGATGGTGGCTGTGGGCAGTTCAATCTCTTTGACCTCCTTGTCTTTGTTTTGCTTGAAATATAGACCGGTATTAACAATCCATGACCAAGGCATCGTTAATCCTCCCAGTTCGGTGTCGTACTTACCTATCCATAACACTTGATTGAGGTTGATGAGGATAACCACAAGCGTAACTCCTAATCCCGAGCCCGTTAGGATACCAAATAACTTCCACGATTGGCGTTGGGTTTTTTGGAGAAGAACATAAACCATCGGTATCACCCCCAACAAGCCTACCCCTATAAATAAAGAGGGATTGATGAACCCGGCCACTTCGCTCGCTCGCGTATTGAACACGTTGCTTATCATCGCTAAGTCCATCAGGTTATGATAGACAAAGATAAAGTACGTACTAATCCCACTCACCAAGAAAAGCAGACTGATAATGACTTGCCCCACATAACGTAGGAGTTGTAAGAGCAAATAAAAGACCACAAAATTAAGCACGAGCACAATCACCACCATTGCGGTCATTAAACCCACACGCTCCATTGTTCCCATTTGTGCGTTATCAGCAATAAACGCAAAAAAAGGAACGTTATACAGCAGCAAATTGATTACACTCAATATCGCTGCAAACACACTAATCGGTATTTGTTTCACTTTCACTTTCACTTTCCACTTTCACTTTCACTTTAAAACAACAACGTAACCCCATACACGGCGGCGCCGATGACGGCTGAAATAGGGATTGTGATGATCCACGCTGTCAGCAGTTCTTTGCTTACGCCCCAACGCACGGCGCTGAGTCGTTTCACGCTGCCTACTCCCATGATACTACCCGAGATAACGTGGGTTGTACTTACGGGCACACCTAAGTGTTGGGTGATGAACAGCGTTATCGCACCGGCGGCTTGTGAGCAGAAACCCTCGTAAGGGGTGATCTTTGTTATCTTGTTTCCCATCGTCTTGATAATCTTCCATCCGCCAGACATCGTTCCTAAGGCAATGGCCGTGATACAAGCCACCGGAATCCACACGGGGGCGCCGGTGAGGTTCTGACCGGCGGCACCGGCTTGGGTGATGGTGTCCGGAAGCAACCAAGTAGGTAGTGCGTCTAATCCGTATTGGGCTCCGTAGGCGGCCAATGCACAAGCGATGACGCCGATCTCTTTCTGACTATCGTTCAGTCCGTGGGCGGTGCTCAAACATGCACTTGACACTAACTGCAATCGCTTGGACCAAGTATCAATCTTATAAGGTTTGACTTTGCGCAAGCACCAATAGAGAACCAGTGTGATGAGGTTGCCCGCAAGGAATCCTAATAGGGGTGCCACCACAATAAAGGCGCAGATAATACCGACGGTGGACCAATGGACGGCTGCTACGCCCTTACAGCACACGGCGGCTCCAATCAGTCCGCCGATGAGGGTGTGACTGCTGGATGAGGGAATACCTTTCCACCATGTGATAAGACTCCACACGATCGCGGCGCTCAATCCGGCAATGATAATTGGTAGGGTCACAAACTCACCCTCAACCACTTTCTGTACGGTGTTGGCGATATTAAATCCGAGTAGGTACTCGGCAGCAAAGAAGGCGACGAAGTTAAAGAACGCTGCCCACACAACTGCCACAACGGGTTTGAGCACTTTGGTAGAAACAACCGTTGCTATCGAGTTCGCAGAGTCGTGAAAGCCATTGATAAAGTCAAAGCAAATGGCTAAGACGATGATGATGATTAAGTTTGTCATTACGCGTACTTCACTATGATCGTTTTTAGGGTCTTACCTACGTGGTTGGCACGGTCGGTTGCCTCCTCCATGTTCTGCATGATCTCCTCGATTTTTATCAACTCTTTCACATCGTTTTCGGTCTCGAAGAGCTCTTTGACGAAGTTGTCATACACATCGTCGCCCTCGTGCTCTAACTCGTGCAGTTTCTCGCACTGTTGCAGAGCAATCTCCGGCTGCTTGCTGATGTGGTTAAGTTCGCGCACCGCAGCTTGGATGGCTTTGGCACCTTCTAAGATGACCTCTGCCATGTGTAATGCTTTAGCAGGAATAGCGTTGGGGTGATAGAGCATCAGACGCTTCGCGGAAGCGTTGATATAATCCATCACGTCGTCCATATCGTCACATAACTGGTGCATATCTTCGCGGTCGAAAGGTGTAACGAAAGCGTCGTTAAGGGCTTCAAAGACTTGAATGATGAGTTGGTCGCACTCGGTCTCTAAGGCTTTAATCTTCGTATAGAGTTCCACTTGTTTGTCGTGGTCGTTAGAACCAACCAGCTCGGTGAAGATATCGGCGCCGGCTACGATTCGGTCCGAGATAGCTCGGTACATGGGAAAAAACTTTTCCTCTTTGGGCATCAATGATGCAAAAATACTATTTAATGACATAGTTTTGTAAAGTGTATTTTATAAAATCACGAAATTTCGTGCAAAGGTACACAAAAATCTTGAATTATGCAAATAAAATTTGCAAATATCAAAAAAAAGTTGTAATTTTGCAGTCGCAAACGCAAAACAACCAACAATTACAATGTCTGCACAAGAAAATCAAGCTAAACTATTAGCTTACATAGCAAGTCAGTCTAATACTGTAACTGATTACCAATGGGAGATTCAGCACCACAGAGAGATGCACGAAGCCTACGAGAAGTCCTTGTAGGTCTTAATCGTTTGGAACAACACCAGGCAGCTGCTCAATGGGCGGTTGCTAATGGTCGTGCCATCGATATGTTTGGCACTTTCGCTAAGGAGCGTCATTTGCTTATTTTCCAGAGTGGTAACGAGTGTGAGAACTGGATTGATCCGATAGACAATGTGCTTTATAAGATGAATACCCTAACGCACGTTGGTGAAGATATTCTTAAACTTCTGGATCGCATTGATATTTACAACTCGCTTTTCCCCGAAACGGCTATGCGTTTAGTGGGATTGCAGATAATGAGTCCGACAAGCGTATTCCCTGTATTTGCGCAGCCATTTATTAAGAATGCCGGTTTTGCGACGAATGAAGCAATCAAAAATTATATGGCATCTCGTGGGTTCACTCCTACCGGAGAAGATGGTAAATACTCTAATGGGCAAATACTACTGTGGGATATTAAGCCTAAAAATGTGTTGGTTACGGCGGATAATATCATTGCCGTTATTGATGCAGAAATAGATAAACTATAACCCTCGTCCGGCAGACGTAAAATGCCCGTCGCTCACGAGATGTAAAATGGTGAGAAAATATCGGAATCCACGCAGGGTGAGTGGGAGGGAGGTGTCCCTCTCGTGATACTCGCCAAAGCGAGATTTCGGGACATATTAGCGAAAAGTGCTTAGGCACTAATCGCAAAGGCGTTTACTAACGCTTG
>JAZQOG010000007.1:0-31557 GCA_045627765.1 Paludibacteraceae bacterium
CTTAGCCTCAATGTCGGCAGCTTTCTTTTCTGCATTAGCCACAATCTCCGCGGCTTTCTTCTCTGCGTCAGCAATCAACTGTTTTGCTTCCGCTTTTCCTTTCTCCACACCTTCCGTGTAGAGTTTGTTTGTCAATTCTTCTAAATTTGCCATAATATCTTTGTTTTAAACATTCTTCATTCTTCAATAGTTTCACTCCAGCGGGCACATCATGCGTCAGCCACACATTACCTCCAATGACGGAGCCTTCCCCTATGCGTACGCGTCCGAGGATAGAGGTATTCGAATATACAGTAACATTATCCTCCAATATCGGGTGTCTTGGTACATCCAGCGGTTGTCCTTGTGCGTCGTGTTGGAAGTTCTTGGCTCCGAGGGTCACTCCTTGGTAGAGGGTTACGCCTTTCCCGATGATAGCGGTCGCGCCGATAACAATGCCCGTACCGTGGTCGATACAGAACTGCTCCCCTATTTGTGCGGCAGGGTGTATATCGATGCCGGTGATGCTATGTGCTTGTTCGGTGATGAACCGAGGCAGGACGGGTACACCTAATTGGTAGAGGATGTGGGCGGTTCGGTAATAGATCATCTCTTTGAGTCCGGGATAGCAGAAGATTACTTCTTTTTCGCTCTCCACGGCCGGATCGTTGCGCTGTATCGCCTCGAGGTCTGTCAGTATCAGTCGTTTCAGTTCGGGCAGTTCTTTGTTGAACAAGTCCATTATTTGGGGTGCATTATCCACAAACGAGGATAAGATGACCCCTAGGCTTCCGCGCACCGCCACTTGTTCGTGGTCTGCGTTAGCCATGAATGCCGTCGGGAATATATACCGACTAATGTGCCTTATCAATATCTTCAATTCTTCTTCCATAATCTTCAATCCATCAATGCATCATTTAGCGAAGCGGTTCAATTCATCATTGATAGGTATCTCTCTCCGCTATCGGGCAGGATCACTCCTATCATCTTTCCTTGCCATTCCGGTCGCTGTGCCAGACGGGTAGCTGCTGCGAACGCTGCTCCGGCAGACATTCCTGTCAGGATGCTGTAGCGGGCTGCCAACAGTTTGGCTCCCTCGCGGGCGTCCTCATCGGTGATGGCTATCACTTCGTCCACGACGGAGGAGTCATATAGTTGGGGCACGAATCCTGCGCCTATTCCTTGCAGTGCGTGAGCACCGGCTTGTTTGCCGCTCAGTACGGCACTGTTGGCAGGTTCTACGGCAACGGTGTATATCTTGTTATTATGTTTCTTTAGGCAGCGGGCGGTCCCGATGAGCGTTCCCCCGGTCCCTACCCCGGCGACAAAGGCGTCTATCTGTCCGTCGGTGTCTTGCCATAGTTCCTCTCCGGTGGTCAGTTCGTGTACGCGAGCGTTAGCAGGGTTAGTGAACTGGTCGAGGATGACGGCTTTGGGATTTTCGGCTTGCAGTTGTTTGGCTTTTTCGATTGCCCCTGCCATACCTTTGGTTCCGTCGGTGAGCACGAGTTCGGCTCCGTAAGCGCGCAACAGGTCGCGTCGCTCTTGGGACATCGTATCCGGCATAGTCAATACCACTTGGTAGCCTTTGAGTTTTCCTATCCACGCGAGGCCGATACCGGTGTTACCGCTGGTCGGTTCGATGATGGTGCTACCCTTTGTCAGTTGTCCGTTTCGCTCTGCCTCTTCTATCATCGCCAAGGCGGTGCGGTCTTTGATACTCCCGCCAGGATTAAAGCTTTCCAACTTCACGACGATGCGTGCTTGTTGGTTTTTTAGGCCACAAATCTCCACCAGAGGTGTGTGTCCGACAGTCTCTAATATATTATGCAGAATAGGCATACGTGATTGCATTTACACAAATCGCGTGCAAATTTACAACAAAAATTTGGAATAAGCAAATTTAAGAGCAAAAAAATAAAATTTATTTTATTATTGAGTGGTTTTCTTTGCAGAATATGGGAGTTTACTCACAATAGACTGCAAAAAAGCAATCAATGTGAGGCTTTAGCCTTTTTGCTCTTAATTGGCTTATTTTAATAAAGACGAGGCATGTATATTCGGGGGAATGCCGCATACGGCAGGCGGCGTCCGAAGATACAACTTTTTTAATTTTGCCCTCTCGAAAACACAAAAAGTGGGTATAACCCTTATTTTTGGAATTTCTGTTTATACGTTTGAGCGAGCGAATGGTATCCAAGTTGGTCGATAAAGGATACCAGTATATTGACGGCATCTGCCTGTGTATCACACATTTGCAATCCTTTTACGAAGTCGGATTCGCTGCTGTGTTGTTTGGCATATTTGAGGGCTTTGGTATTTTTTCCCTCCGTCATATAGAGGTGCATAAAATACTGATAGGCGTTGCCTACATACCCTTCTTTTTGCGCTTGACGGAAAGTTTCCAAGAAAGTTGCATACCCTTCCACGTTATCTTTCAGATTGTGATAAGCCATAATCCAATCGTGCATTTTGGAATGAAGTTCTTTTTCACGATTGGTTACAGGATGATTCTCTAAATCGCGTTTCCCGATACGACGAGAAAATGACTCTCCTGTTAGGGAGTTCGTGACAATCATCATATCCGAATCTTGGGATATTTTACCGGAAAGTTGTTTAAATGGAGGTGCTGGTATTACTTTTGACATAATTTTGTAGGTTTTTTATGTAATATTTGTCCAAATTATTGCAGCGCATCAATGCAGGAGACACGCAAGGGGTGCATCGGTAGTAGAACGATAGTAGACAATAGGGTGACCGTTGGGTGTCAATAATATATTGAATAGAGATTTATTTTATCTAAGATTCAATTTTTCTGCAAAGATACAACTTTTTTTTGACATAAGCAAATTTTTTTAAAAAAAATTCTGTAAAAAACACCTACACAGGAAACAAAAAGGCACAAAAAATCACCAGCCGAATAACTGGTGGTGAAGGGAACCGATATATGAGGAATTTTATATTGTCTCTATAAACTCATGTATAGAGAATATCTTTGCAACGGTCGTATTATTTCGTTGTTTCAATTGTGGGCAACGAGTAAACGGAATCTCTTTTGTACCATCAAAGCGCAACACCGCGTAATAAGGTGCATGCTCTGCCGTAAAACCAAGTTCTTGCAACGACTGAGCCGTCCAAATCTGGAAGCCGGGTTTAGACAGTTTGTAAAGCCGCGCTTCCTCTCCGTTTTGGTGCAAGCAGATATATCCTAACCGCTCAAATCCTGCTTTTACTAATAACGATCCCTTACTATCCCCTGCACGCAAATAACACATACCTAATTCTTGCATTCGTTTATAATCCACTGGGCGAGCGTGGTTGGCAAGGACGGTCACTTCTTTCGGGTTCTCCTGCATCTTCTTGAGCAGTTTCGCCGCTTCTTTTTCGTCCTCTAACGCTTCCCGACGACGTTTGCTCAGTTCCACAAACTGCGCGTCTTGCTCAATACCGATAAACTTGCGCCCAAGCAGATTGGCTGCAATACCAGTAGTACTGCTACCGGCAAAGGGGTCTAAAATAGTGTCGCCTTTATTGGTGGATGCCAAGATGATGCGATATAACAGGCGCAGCGTCTTTTGTGTTGGGTGTTTGCCACAAACCTTCTCCCAGGAACCAACGGCAGGAATCGTCCACACATCTGTCATCTGTCTATCGCCGTTTAGTTGTTTCATTATCTCATAGTTAAACTTATGCGGTTTTTTCTCGCACTTACGCGCCCAGATAATGAGTTCAGTGGAAAAGTTGAAATATCGACAACTGAGGTTTGGTGGTGGGTCCGTCTTTTGCCAAGTAATCGTATTGAGGACTTTATAACCGAGTTCTTGTAGGCAGCGCATCACCACGTGGATATTGTGGTGGGTTCCGCTTATCCAAATCGTGCCGTTGTCTTTTAGTTTAGGGCGGCAAAGAGATAGCCATTGGCGGTTGAACTCGTAGATATATTCGGGTGTTCCGCCTTTGTCCCAATCGCCCTTGTCCACGCAGACTTGTTTGCCGCTGTGGACGCTGATACCACCGTTACTAAGGAAGTAAGGTGGGTCTGCAAAGACAGCATCCAACGAGTTGTCGGGAATCTGTGCCAACATCTTCATGCAATCGCCGTGAAGGAGGGTGAAGTCATTATTGGGAGATTGGTAATAAGGCATTAAATCGTGTCCAAGAAATCCTCTAAGGTTGTTAAATTGAAGATAGAAGGAATAATATTGTAGGCTTCTTGTAATTTGTTTTTAGCAGATTTCCAACCTATGCCATCCGTAATCCAAACAAATTCAAAGCCAGGAATAGCATTGATTTTAGGAGCAATCTCGGAATATGACCGAGCCACCTCATTCAATTTGCTTCCCCCACCGGAATAAAAGTTAACCTCAAATAAATATGTTTTTTGTGGTGTTTCAATGACGAAATCAAATCTCTTTTCATCGTCACCGAGAGCTTTGGTTAATTCCAGCCACTCGCTAGAATAAACCTCTTGTCTGTACGAAAGATGGTGCTTGGCCATGATAGTTGCCACTTGTCCTTCCATAATATGACCACTTCGATTCTTACGGGCATTCGTATCTAATCCAGTTTCTATTCCAAAGACATAGTCCACTAAATCCTTGACCTTTTGCGACTGGAATATCTCTGCCAAACCAGTATCGTTTAGATATTCCAATACACCATCTATAGACTGAAATAAATCATCTAAAACAATACATTCACCAATGGAATTAAGAACTTTCTTTTGTCCTTCACTACGAACAGCGATAAGGATATCCATTACGTTGAAAGCAGATCGATCCCTATTCCAGATAGTTTCAACGGCAGAGCGCAGGTTGGTTGCTCCTATCAAACTATTAAGCATACAAAGACTTAACTTGATATTCTCAACATTGGAATTGATTTTGTCAAAATCACAAAAGAAATCTAATGTTTGGTTAGTCTCTCTAAGTTGAGACATAAATTCTTCGAACTGTTCTTGTGTATGTGCTGCCATCTTCGTAATTTTAATTGTGGCGAAATCGCCTTATTTAGTTATAATTTCTTATTACCAATTCTGTTAACTTTCCTCTTTTATTAGGATTTGCATTGATACTTCTTGATGCCCAAACGCGTTGAATATCGTACCCTTCATATAAATTATCAAAGAACCCGTCCTTGCAATCGGAGTTACTGAGCATAAACTTATATCCTGCCACTTCTACTTGGTCGCAGAACTCCTTAAGACGACGCTGCGCCGAGTCATTAAAAGCCTCTTTGGTATAATCGTTGAAACTACTTGTCGCATTTAGTGGGCGATAAGGTGGATCAAAATAGAAAAAAGTATTGCCGTGAGCCGTTTGTAAGGTTTGCTGATAGTCACCGGTCATTATCTCAACTCTCTGCAAAACCTCACTATCCGCAAAGATTGTGCTGGCATCACAGATGGTTGGAGTTTCATATTTTCCAAAAGGAACATTGAATAACCCCGACTTATTCACTCGATACAAGCCATTGAAACAGGTACGATTGAGAAAGAAGAATAGTGTTGTGTTCTCAATCGGGTTGAGATTCTTTGTGTTGAATCGTTGACGCTGCCTTAGGTAAAAAGCCTTTCGTTCCATCTCTGTATGGAGATTATAGAACTCTGCTTGTAAATGAGCTAAAGAATCTACTAATTCTTGGGGATGGTCACGGACAACCTCATAACAAGTTGTGAGGTCTGGATTAATGTCGTTAATAACAGCTTTGGTGATATTGGGATGTGTCTGTAACATATAGAAGAGCATTGCTCCTCCGCCAACAAAGGGTTCAATATATGTAACATTAGGGATCGAAGAAAAGGAGGATGGTAATAATGCATCCAATTGAGAAAGCAGTTGGCTTTTCCCTCCTACCCATTTGATAAATGGTTTACCTTTCATTGCTTTTTAAATCAGCAACAAAAAGTGTAGGCACTATCTGCCTCTCATACAGAGGCCATAGGAAGCCCGTCTTACATGACACATAGCACCTACACCGTTTGTGCAAGAGCTTGTAATCATTCTTCGTAAGACGTCTCGGAATTTCCTATGTTCCTGTATGAGAAAGAACCGTTACGAAGCCATTATTCAATACATGAGTCGTAACTTTATATAAAAAAGCGCAGACTCGAATTACTCGTTCTGCACCTTTAGGCTGTGGAAGATTGCCCTATCAAAGTAAACGAGCAACTAAGCCTACGCCGTATGTAAAAATACACCACAAGTGGTATACTGATATACATACACATAGACGCTTTTGTTGCTTCGTCTTGACTTTGATATTATTTGAACTTCCACATTCAAAGGTGTCAAGAACAAAGCGTATTAAACGCCAGTATTTTATTTATTTTAGCAACTCTATTTGAGTTGATTTATAGTCATTTGCGTCAAGAGTAATTTGACTACTCTTATATTGTTTATTTATTTGTTCCTTTGCGTTCGATTCGCTATCAGCCTCAATCTCAACTATCCTTTGTAGCGTTTCTGTAATGCAAAAAGTATATTTCATACATTAAGTATTATGACTTGTTCAGTTTGGGTCATTAAATTAGTGTCTCTTGACCGATTTTAAATCAAAGTACATAAGTCTTGTATGGTCAAGAACATCGGTCATCGTAAAAAACTCAAAGCCATTCTTAAGATAAAAATCGGTCACATTAGAATAAGCATCAACCGTAACGAACCGACATCCAGCACGGTTGCCTGTTGCGTATGTGCGCTTTATCTCATCTAAAATATCAGAACCTAAACCAGACTTGGCATATTCCTTTGAGACAGCTATACGACCTATTTTTACAGAAGGATAACTACGACGGCGTTTATTGTTACGAATATGGCGATTTATACGATTCCAAATACTTTTTGACTCAGGATTGTAAGCTACTTTGTCATTTAATAAACTAAAGTAAGCAACCGTTTTCTGTTGCGCAGAATCTACAAACAAATAGGTAACCGCCATTAAGTCCTCTAAATAGCGTTTGGCGTCCTCAAATAAAAAGTTATTTAAGTCTTCGTCTCCACAATCAAAGGGAAGAAGATTGGTATCCTCTTTTAATTGTATAAACTGAAGCGAACCTTTATCCATTTCTTTAGAAAGCGAAATTGGCAATAGACATCATCCTCAAATGGGCAGCTTCCATTCTTTCCCATTCTTCTTTACTTATGGGTCTTGGATGTTCAACAGCGTACGCAAAGCGGCGAGCGTCCTCGCCATAAAGAGTTGGAGTTTCTTTGATTGGTCTTGCCATAATAATTAGTTTTTTTTCAATTTCGGCTGCAAAGATACGACTTTTTTTTGAAATATGCAAATTTATTTGCAAATTTTTAATGTAGCACTAAGAAAAGTAAGGGAAATGCCTCTATCGTTTAACTATTTTTGTGTTTAACATACTGCATATGCTCGCGACGTAGGCGCCAGTTAGTGATATTGGCTTTGCGTAACACATCCGCTGCGCGTTGGGCGGTGTCCCAATCCATTTGAACGTCCTTATATTGACGAATCGTCTTACGCAGTTGGTTGAAATAGACAATATCACAACGCTCTGACCTGACTTTCACTGTGGCGGCTTTAGGGAACGTGATAATAGAATAGAGTTGAGTCCCTATTTTGGCTTTGGTCAGTAGGCGTGCTACCGCGCGTATATGGTTGTCATTCTGCGCAATGGGATTATACATCGAGAACTTACGACCAAACATGTTCTTGGTCCAATTCTCCCCATGTTCGGTACCGGTGATGATGCCCGTATAGTTTTTGGTCTCGATAATAAAGATTCCATATTCGCTGACCACAATATGATCGACTTGGGTGGAACCCTTGCCTGCTGTAGGTAATAGGAGGTCATTGAGAACGATATAACCATGGGGCAGTCGTCTCAGTTTACGGGCAACAGTGCGTTCTCCCGCCCACCCTTTTCCTTTGGCTGTGCGGATAAGGCAAACAACCGCAACCAACAAGGCTATACTGATGATAATCAATCCAATGGGCATAATTTATTCCTTATAATAACCTTACGGATGGAGAGCAAAATATTTCCACAACGGAGCCGTATAATGGCAGTTGACTATCTCACCGGCTTGAAGTAAATCATACACCTCCTCCTTCGTCAAGACATGAACACGGATATCCTCTGTCTCCTCCAAATGCTGCGTAGAGAGTTGCTCCACACCAACGGCAAGATACGTATATGACCAGTTACTCTGATTAGACGAGTTAGGTGCAGACACCATAAACTCTGACCATTCACCTCCGCCAAAACCGGTCTCTTCGTACAGCTCGCGCTTGGCAGCCTCCAATGGTGTCTCACCCTCGTCAATACAACCTGCCACAAGCTCATAATGGGTCTGACCAATACCGTGACGGTACTGATCAATAAGAACGAAATGCCCATCCTTGGTGATGGCAATGATATTCACCCAATTCATAAAATCGAGAATATACCAAGACGGTATTTGCTTACCATTGGGCAACTCAACCAGTTCTTGACGAACGCGAAGCCATGGGCCGCGATCGATGATGCGCTCCGAATGAAGCACTTTCCATTTACGATTTTCTAACATATAATGCCGCCTCCAACGACAAAATTATTTTGATAAAAGACACAAGACTGACCGGGCGTTGCTGCCCAGATAGGCTGAGTAAAACTCAGCCGACCGCTATCGCTGGCAGACCGCTTCGCTGGCAGACCGCCTTCGGCTGAAAGACCGCTGCGCTGTAGGACTGCGGCGACGGCGGGGGAGCGATAACGGATCTTAGCCATCACAGGAGCCGAAGGGTCGCCACGGAAAATGACATCTCGCAAGGTGACCGTGTCTGTATAAAGGTCATCGTGATGACCTAAGAACACACCAGGGACTAAGGGGTGTTCCTGCCCCTTCCCTAGATACGGTTTCCCCGTTTGTCGGGGACACCATGCCCCTACTCCTCTACCCCCAATAGCCGTGACGAAAGCCGGATAGCCCAAAGCTACGCCTAAGCCCTTGCGCTGACCGATGGTGAAGGACATATATTCCTTATAATTATCACCTATGCGCTCGCGCAGGAACGCGCGATAGTCATCCTTGATAAAACAGATATCCTGACTCTCACCCTGCTTGCTCAATGCCTCAAACCCTTTGGAGGCAAGGTACTCACGCACTTCGGCTTTCGTGTAATCACCCAAAGGAAAAAGAACACGCTCTAAAACCGAAGGAGAGAGTTGCCAAAGGAAGTAACTCTGATCCTTCGCTGCATCGGCGGCAGCTCGGATAAATGATGAATTGAATCGCTCCGCTGAATGATGTAATGATGAATTGCTAAGACGGGCATAGTGGCCGGTGGCGATGAGGTCGCAACCCAAGCGGTCCGCCTCCTTCACAAGCGCACCGAACTTTATCTCCCGATTACAAAGAACACAAGGATTAGGCGTGCGACCGGCTTGATACTCGCTAACGAAATAGTCGATAATAGTATCCTCAAAAATCTGCGAATAGTCTATAACGTGGTGCTCAATACCGAGTTGGACCGCCACACGCTGAGCCGCCTCAATAGAAGACGGCTGCGTGTAACGCGTAGTGAAAGTACAGCCAATAAGGTGGTAGCCTTGGTCAAGAAGCATCAAAGCAGCAGCGGTAGAGTCGATACCGCCGGAGAGGGCTATAAGCACTGAAGGACCGCTATCGCTGAAAGACCGCTTCGCTGTATGACCGCTTCGCTGCATGATTATAAGATTTCCTTTAATACTTCACTGACGGTGGGGTGCGGGAAGACCACTTGTTGGAACTCGGGAAGCGTATAACCCATGCGGACAGCAAAAGACGCTGCTGCCACGAACTCCGAACAAGGATTACCAATCATGTGAACACCAATGACCGACTGAGACTTCTTGTCAATGATCATCTTCACTAAGCCCATTTCTCCTTCGTTCTCTGCCACGAAACGACCACTGAAGGTCATCGGAATAGAACGAACTTCAAACTTAGATGTGTCCCCTAAATATAGTTCAGCGGTTTTAGCTTCGTCCAGACCGACAGACGCAATCTCGGGATTGGTATAAACGACCGACGGGATAGCATTGTACGCAATACGCTGAACAGGAATCTGCTTGAGCATGTGCCCTACCGCTACCTCCGCTTGACGCGAAGCTACATGAGCAAGCATGATCTTACCCGTTACATCACCGGCTGCATAAACATGATCAAGATTCGTCTTCATAAAGTCATCCACAACAATCGCCCCACGGTTATATTCGAGGTCCGTGAGCGCTTCAAGGCCTTGTATGTTCGCACGACGACCGACGGAGACGAGAATCTTATCGGCGGAAAGGCTGAGAGGCTTATCGGCGGAAAGGCTGAGCGTGTTACCTTCAATACCAACAACTTTCGTGTTGGTGAGAATCTTAATACCGGCTTTCTCGTACTTATCGCGAAGAACTTTGACGATATCTTGGTCGAGGTTGGGCAGGATAGTCGGCATCGCCTCAATGACGGTTACAGGAATACCCAGTTCGTGATAGAGTGTGGCAAACTCCATTCCAATCACTCCACCCCCAACGATAGCAATCGATTCAGGAAGTTCAGTAGCAGCAAGAGCCGAAGTGGAATCCCAGATATGCGGATTGTCTGCAATACCCGGAATAGGAGGGACAAAATTATGAGATCCTGTGCAAATCAAAAGGTTCTCGACTTCGTAATCAACCTCTGGTTGCGGGGCAGAAGGGCTGACAGGCTGAGAGGCGGAAAGGGTAATCGATTTGGGCGAATAAGAAGTCACTTGGGCAGGAGCATTGACGATGGTACAATGTTCGTTATTGAGTTTGAGTTTGATACCGGCAACCAGTTTGCGAACGACTTTGGTCTTGCGTTGTGCCATCTTGGCATAATCAAACTGAACCCCTTCGGCAGTAACGCCATACTTGTCAGCATGGAGGGCATTATAATACTGTTTAGCACTATAGAGCAAGGTTTTAGTGGGAATACAACCTACATTAAGGCAGGTGCCACCAAGAGCTTCTTGCTCAAAAATAACAACATCTTTGCCGGCTTTTGAGGCCATAGCAGCGGCGGTATAGCCCGCCGGGCCTGCGCCGATAATTCCAAGAAAGTACTTCATATTTATTAGATTATAGTTTAACAAGTTATTTGGCGTCGATGGAGGGCTCGATGTGGATGGAGAGTTGCATGTTTTCCCCGAAATGAGCACGGAGTGCAGACTCGACTTCAATAGTGATATCGTGTGCCTCCAAAACGGTCATTTGACTATCCACTACCAGATGTAACGAAGCAAGGATAGCCGGTCCACTGCGACGCGTCTTGAGTTCGTGAACATCCTCAACGCCCTGAATAGAAAGAGCAATCTGTTCTATCTCGTTTTCTGTGGCGGCAGGCAAAGACGCATCCAACAGTTCCGCTACCGCCGGGATAATCATCTTCACCGCCATAACAATAATGACAATAGCGATGATAATACAAACAATCGGGTCCAGAATCAGCCATTTGCCACCTAATAAAATAGCGCCTCCTATACCTAACAAAGCACCAATAGAAGACAACGCGTCCGAACGATGATGCCAAGCGTTCGCCATCACGGCTGCACTATTCATGGCTTTCCCTACCCTATATGTCCATTGGAAAAGTGCTTCTTTGACAAGGATAGAGGCAAGGGCTGCCCAAAAAGCGAGCCATGAAGGGGCTGATAGGCTGAGGGGCTGAGAGGTGGAAAGGATAGAGACAATTTCTTGAATACCGTGATAACAGAGAGAAATGCTGACGCCTATCAGTAAGATAGCGACAACGAGGGTACCGAATGTCTCAAACTTCCCATGCCCGAAATCGTGCTCCTTATCCGCATCCTGTCCCCCTAAATGCACCATGAGCAAGACCACTCCATCCGAGAGTAAGTCGGAGAAAGAGTGAATAGCATCAGCTACCATAGCAGCACTGGCACCGAGGATACCGGCGACCATCTTAAGCGCCGAAAGAAGGAGGTTCGTCAGTGCTCCCCAAAGGGTAATACGTACTAATCGAGAGGTGCGAGTCATGATTGAAGATTGACTATTGATGATTGATTTGATGGGTGATATAGTGTTTTTTAGCGTAGAGGAAGAAGAACGTAATGCCGAGTGCAAAGAAACAAACTCCTGTCCAGAAAGCGGTATAGTAACTAAAATGCTCCGCAATAGACCCACCGACCAACATCCCCACGCCCATACCTAAGTCCCACGAAGTGAGTAAGGTGGAGTTGGCGGTGCCACGTTGACAATTAGGAGCAAGATTGAGGAACATGTTTTGAAAAGCCGGCCATAAATGTCCATTGCCTAAACCAATGATGAAAGGTGCAACATAATATGCCCACTCTTGATGTACACCGGCAAAAAGAGTAAAACCGCAAATAGAGACAAGCATTCCTAACGAGGCATTACGCACCATCAAACCCTTTGCCAGACTATGCCCACCCAATAACCGCGCAACAATCAGTCCAATCGCAAAGAGAGCAAAGAAGATACCCGTACCCGTGGTTATCCCTAATCGCTCACGCCCATAAATAGCCACATAGGTGGATAAGATACTATAAGCAAACGCACATGAGAACATCACAATAAACAACGCCCATGCTTTCAACAGGAAGAACCTATCGAGGCTGATAGGCTGAGAGGCGGAAGGGCTGATAGGCTGAGAGGCAGAGCGGTCTTTGAGATGGAGAGTCGTATTAAGGATAAGACCCAACAAAGCACAGCATAAAGAGATGACGAAAAGTACATTGTAACTATGGCATTGGGAGAAAATAAGAAGTGCAATAGAGGGGCTGATCGCCGTCGCGATGTTGTTACTAAGTCCAAAGTACCCTATTCCTTCAGCGCGTCGCGAAGAAGGCAAGACATCTATCGCCACGGTCGTCAGACTGACACCGGTAGCCCCAAAAGGTGCGCCATGTAATGTACGGAAGATAGCGAAAAGTGCCAGCGAGCCTGCTGCCATATATAGTCCAAAGAAGACAGCCGTCAATCCATAACAAACAAGAAGTAACAGTTTGCGCGGAAGAGAATCCACAAGATACCCACTGAAAGGACGGATAAGCAATGCTGCAGCAGCATAGCCGGAGAGCACAAGACCAATGACTTCTTTGTTAGCACCGTAAGTGTCCGTTAGATACAAGGGCAACAGAGGCGTTAGAAGCCAAAAGGCAAAGTTCATAAGGAAATTACTTCCCCATACTTTCAGATATTCGCTATTCCATAGTTTGTCCATAGGCTGAAGGGCTGAGAGGCTGAGAGGCGGATAGGAAGATACGGACGGCATTGCCTACCATCTCTACACAAGGGCGTTTGTGGTAATACTCTGCTGTTCGAGGAGAGGGTGTAGGATCGCTTACGCTGCAAGACCGCTGCGCTGAATGACCGCCTTCGGCTGTAAGACCTAGGAGGTCTGCACACGTGAGGGAGCCGTGTTGGGCTTTGAAGTCGGCAGCAAGACGCTGAACGAGTTCGTAGTTGTGTTTTTTACCTTCAGCATCTCCGGGTGTGGCAGAGCCATTCTCTAATCCGGCAAGCAAGAACATCCCACAAGCGGCACCACAAGTAAGACGCATCCTTCCTATACCCCCACCGAAAGAGGCGGAGAGGCGTAAAGCAAGCAACTCATCCGTAATGCCGTAAAGGTCAGCACAAGCAGCAAAGACCGATTGCGAGCAGTTGAAGCCTTGTCTAAAAAGGTCTTGCGCCTTGGTCACGCGGGTTTCTATTTCTGTTGTAGTCATATTTTTGTTTAGCAAGTTTAACGAGTTTAGCGAGTTTAGACTAATCTCTTGACATTCTCTTCAGCGGAACCGAGGAGCAGAGAGACGGGAGGCAGTTCAATCATTGTATAGCAGCCAAAGCGTTGTTGCTGCGCCAGACGGTAAGCCGCACGAGCACAAGAGGTCATCACCTGTCCTGTCAGTGCAGGGTTATTGATGGTCATAGTGAACGCCAGTTTCTGTTCTTCAGTAATACCACTAACTCCTTCACGCTCAATGAGTACGCCATGCTGAACGGTGTTGATATCATCGAGGCTCGGAACGGCTATAACCTTCGTCTCATCATTAACAAAATACGGATCAGACTTAATGGCTTGCTCAACATCTTTGAGAAGAGCGCCTTCTTCTAAGACGACATATACTTCGCGATTATGAATACCCTTCCCTACCGGAATAGTCATAGACAACGCATCGCGAACACCGGGTTTAGACTTAGCGACAACGGTGTGCCCCATCGAGCGTCCCGGACCGAAATTGGTATAGGTAGTGCCCTTGGGAGTCATAGCCTCCAAGAGGCAACGAACGACACTATCCGACCCCGGATCCCAACCGGCAGAAAGGATACTGACGGCGCGAGTAGCAACAGACCGGAGTTGCTCCCGTACTTGAGGAATAGAGGTGTGGATATCAAAACTATCGACAGTAGAAACCCCTTGCTCAAGGAAAAGCGGAGCGACTTCGGGTACTTGCCGAGAAGGAATAGACAAAAGAACCACATCCGGTTGGGCAGCCAAAGTTTGTTGTAACTCATTATGATGGAAAATACCGACGAGCATCATGTCCTGTGATTGAAGCACTGCCTGTTCGGCATAACGACCGATATTTCCATAGCCAAAAATAGCAACTTTTATCATATAAATTGTATATTTTTCAAAAAACGCTGCAAATTTACAATTTTTTTTGCAGATACGCAAATTTTTTTGTAACTTTGCAAGCGAAAATGAAAATTGCTTATACTACACAGCTACCAAAGGAGGGTTTTCAACGTCTTTTAGGTCACGAATTGTATGTTTCCTTCGAAGAAGCGGATATACTCGTGAGTACGTTCGATTATCCTGTGCCGCGTGCGATGATTGAGTCGATGCCCCATCTGAAATTGATTGCTAATTTCGGTGTGGGATATAACAATATCGACTTGGAAGCTTGTAAGCAGCGCGGCATACGGGTGACCAACACCCCTCAGCCGGTCATTGAACCGACGGCAGAGTTAGCATTCTCGTTAATGCACGCGGTAGCGCGTCGCATAGCGGAGTTAGACCGTAAGGTACGAATCGATGCGGCAGAGCCGTTTGGGGTGATGAATAACTTAGGTCGGTCGCTATATGGTAAGACATTAGGAATCATCGGATTAGGTCGTATCGGAAAGGCCGTTGCACGCCGTGCCATTGCGTCGGGAATGACAATCGTCTACCACAACCGCCATCGGCTAAGTGAGGAAGAAGAAACGGCTTACCAAGCGCATTGGGTGACGATGGAGACGTTATTAGAGCAGTCGGATTTTGTGTCGTTACACCTACCCTATACGCCCGATTTGCATCACCTGATAGGCTCTGAACAGTTGAAGAAAATGAAGAAGTCTGCTTTCCTTATTAATACCGCGCGTGGTGCGCACGTAGATGAGCGGGCTTTGATCAAAGCATTACAAGAAGGCGAGATTGCCGGTGCGGCGATGGATGTGTATGAGTTTGAGCCGAAAATCAGTGAGGAATTGAAGACGATGGATAATGTGGTTCTCTCTCCGCATGTAGGAACAGGAACATGGGACGACCGCCTGAAGATGTGCGAGAATGTGACGGATAATATCCTCGCTTTTGTTAATGGACAAGAAAACAAAATGAATATAGTACTATGAGTATTACAGATCGATTTTTAAAGTATGTCAGTTTCTGCACCACTTCGGACGAAGAAACGAATATGACTCCCTCTACGCCGGGGCAAATGACGTTTGCTAAGTATTTGAAAGACGAATTAATCGCTTTAGGTATGCAAGAGGTAGAGTTGGACGACAATGGGTATATCATGGCTACCCTACCCGCTAATACGGAAGGTAAGCCTACCATTGGTTTTATCGCACACATGGATACAGCTCCCGATGCCAGCGGTAAGAATATTCACCCACGGATCGTGAGTCAGTACGACGGCAAAGACATCGTTCTGAACGAGAAAGAGAACATCGTGCTTGAGACCAGTAAGTATCCGGAGATCTTACGTTACGAAGGTCAAGACATCATCGTGACAGATGGTAAGACATTACTCGGCGCTGACGACAAGGCCGGTATTGCGGAAATTGTCAGTGCTTGCGAGTATCTGATTCTTCATCCGGAAATCAAACACGGGAAGATTCGTGTTGGATTCACGCCCGATGAAGAGATCGGTCAAGGAGCGGACCACTTTGATGTTCAGAAGTTCGGATGCGATTTTGCATACACAATGGATGGCGGCGCGATTGGCGAGTTAGAGTTTGAGAACTTCAATGCTGCGGCTTGTAAGATTCGTATCCACGGAACAAACGTACACCCGGGATATGGTTACCATAAGATGGTTAACTCAATGCGTATCGCTTATCAGTTAGCCGTGATGTTACCTCGTTGGGAGACTCCCGAACATACGCAAGGATATGAGGGATTCTATCACTTGATATCCATGACGGGAACCGTAGAGGAGACAATGCTGAACTATATCATTCGTGATCACGATAGAATACGTTTTGAGAGCCGTAAGAGAGAGATTGAACATCTCGTTCACAAAGTGAATCGCGAATACGGCGAAGGCACTGCCGAAATCGAACTACGTGACCAATATTACAACATGCGCACGAAGATTGAACCCGTGATGCACATCATTACGTTGGTAGAAGAGTCGATGAAAGAGTTAGGCATTGTACCAAAGGTACAACCTATTCGTGGCGGCACAGACGGCGCACGATTATCGTTTGAAGGACTGCCTTGTCCGAATATTTTTGCGGGAGGAGAGAACTTCCACAGTAGGTTTGAGTATCTCCCTATCCCATCGTTAGAGAAAGCTTCCCAATTAATCATTAAAATCATAGAAAAATGCTAAAAAACACACCTTTTACTGAGACACACATTGCTCTCGGAGCCAAGATGGCTGAGTTTGCAGGCTTTAACATGCCTATTTGTTATCCCACAGGAATCACTACAGAACACAAGATCGTTCGCGAAGGCGTTGGTGTCTTCGATGTTAGTCACATGGGAGAGTTTTGGGTTAAGGGCGAGAAAGCGCTCGATTTCCTACAGTACATTACCACAAATGATGTTAGTAAGTTAGATGCCGGTAAGGCGCAATACACTTGCTTCCCCAATGGACAAGGCGGTATTGTGGATGACCTTATTATTTATAAGTACTCGACCACGAAATATCTATTGGTAGTCAATGCCGGTAATATCGACAAAGACTGGGCTTGGGTAAACAAACAGAACACCTTTGGTGTTTCGTTAGAAAATGCCAGTCCTAAGTATGGACAGCTGGCTGTACAAGGTCCCAAAGCAACGGAGATGTTACAGAAGTTAACAGACGCTGATTTGAGTGCAATCCCTTACTATGCTTTCCGCGAGTGGTCATTTGCCGGTGTTCAAGGCGTTATCATCAGCAACACGGGTTATACCGGTGCCGGAGGTTTTGAGCTCTATTTCCCTGTAGAGGCTGCTATGCAGATTTGGAACGCATTGTTTGAGGTAGGTAAGGACTTTGGTTTAGCTCCTATTGGTTTAGGCGCTCGTGACTCGTTGCGCTTAGAGAAATGGTATTGCCTCTACGGCCACGATATTGACGACACCACCTCTCCTTTAGAGGCAGGATTAGGTTGGATCACGAAGTTAGATGCTAAGGACTTCATTGATAAGGAGTTCCTCGTTAAGCAGAAAGCCGAAGGCGTACAACGTAAACTTGTACACATGATTTGCCAAGAACGCGCTATTCCGCGCAATGGTTACGATATCTGCGATGCAGAAGGCAATAAGATCGGTAATGTGACGAGCGGCATCATGTGCCCCACCACCAATCAAGGTATCGCAATGGGTTATGTAAAGACGGCTTTCGCAAAGAAAGAGAACGTCGTTTACATCAAGATTCGCGAGAAACTAGTGCCGGCAGCGATTGTATAGGCTAAATTAAACAGATTAGCGTTCTTCAAATGTACCGTCAGTGTAGAAGATAAGTATTTTATCAACCAACTTGACGGGCATAGGCTGAGACGGGGCAGGAGACTGCTCCGTTTTTTGTGTCTGCGGGGCTTCAATAACCGCCTGAGAATCGTCTGGACGGACATCAAAGAGCGATTGCTCGACTACAGCGCCATTCTGACGATACATAGGCCCAATTCCTAAGATAAGCCAATCAGAAGATAGTGTACGGAAACGATTTAGCACTCGTTGCAGCACATCGAGACTGGGATTATTACGCCCGGAGAGGATATTTGATATCGTTCCGGCTTGTATGCCCACTTCTTGAGCAAATTGCTTAGCAGTCATTTTTTCCGAGTCAATGACCTGCTCTAAACGTTGACGTTCGTTCATAATATTTCCAAATTTGGGTGCAAAGATACGAAAACTTTTTCACATATGCAAATGTTTTGCAAAGAAAATTTATTCACAGTTGTATTTTGCAAACTTGATTCACAAAAATCACGCCTGATAGATGGCCAACCGAATGTTCATAAAACAGAGCACTATATTTTAGAGTAGGTAAATTGTGTAAGCGGTTGAAAATTAGCAATATAATTATAAGTTATTATTATAGATTGAAGGGTAACGGTGAATATCAACAAAAAGGATAACGGGTGGGTGCATTTTAGATTAAGTAATTTTTGTAACTGCTGATTTATAGTGAATTATGGTTTATGGATGATTATTTGCAATAAATGAATAATGGTAGATGTAGGCTCAGTACAGATGGGTGAAGAGGTTGAGAGTTGAAAAAGGCGATGTGTTTTTGTGTGTGAATAAAAAAGCAACCTGTGATACAGATTGCTGAATTATGGGTGTGTAGGTTTTGTGAAATTTACAAAACTGCGGGTGATTTATGATTCACATTTCTACGAGCACCCTACCCTCTTTTGTGTTTCCAACGATTATGGCTCCAAAGCCAAAGAGAAGGTTGTTCGAGAATATTCGTTTCGAGGAGATTTGCGTATTTCTGAGTAATCGTCCATTCGTTTTCATTTATGGGATTCTCAGCGATGGTACGGATATCGACATTATAGTACCCTCTTTGGGGTGAAGTGATATAGAAATAAAAGACCGGATAGTTGAATTTACGGGCTAAGACTTCACTTCCGTCTAAAAAAGCAGTGTCTTGGTTTAGGAAAGTGGTCCAGAAGTGCGAGCTTTTTGGATTCGGTTTTTGGTCAGATAGCATTCCGTATGCTATTTTTCTACCCTCTTGATGGTTTCGCACCATCGCTCGTAGGATCTGTTTCATTTCGACCATCTCGGCACCTCGTTGGGCACGCAATTCAAGCATGAGTTCGTCCATGGAAGTGTTCTTAAGACGACGATAAACACTGACTTCTCGTATAGGGGGTGTAAAGCGATTCCCTAGTTCTGCCACCCATTCCCAATTGCCTAAGTGTCCCAGCATAACGATGGCACTTCCGTGCGTTCGAATAGCGTCCTCGAGAAGGTCAACATGCTGATATTGAATGCGTTGGTTCATCTCTTCGGGGGAGATAGTATAGCCATACACGATTTCGGCAACAGTGTCCGCCAGATGGTGATAGAAGCCTTTGGCAATGGCTTTTATTTCCTTTTCGGACTTATTTGGAAAACTATTGCGTAAGTTCTGATAGACGATTTTACGGCGATAGCGCAGAATATAGTAAGCCAACGGATAGAGAACACCATTGGCTAAACCATAATGTACCTTTAGGGGCAGTCGTGATAATGTTTTGACGAAAGTTTTCATTCTTCCTCTTCGTACCAGCCTTGTTCTATTCCATATTGCATCTCACCATCAAGAATGATCTGTATTTGACTGCTTGTTAGGCTACGATGGTCATTTTTAGCGGCTTGAAGCACGAAATCGAGTTGTTCGGTCTCATCCACTTCCCCATCGAGGTAGGTCATCTCGCCATTTTCGTCATCGACTTCAATAAGGCCAACGGAAATGAGATAGTCATCAACGGCATCCAGCACGAACAGAATATCGTCGGCAGTAAGACCTTGACGATCTTGTTCGGGGATAAGATTGTAGATAAATTCTACCTGTTCACGCTCTTCAGGATCGAGCAAATTGAGTTCAATTGATGAATTTTGCATAATTTTTTCAAAATTATTTGCAAAGGTAAGAATTTTTTTGTAATTTTGCAAACAAATTCGTAATAAAAATGAATAATTTAGCAAAAAGAGCCCTTTTTGGAGCCATTTATGTGGGGTTAGTCGTTGCCTCTATCCTAGTTCATCCTATTTTCTTCGGATGTTTGTTTTTAGGTATTACCATGTATGCGATGTACGAATACAGTAACCTCGTACGGGTTCATCCTTTATACAAAATTATATCCATCTTCCTTGGCGGAGTAGCTTTTGCGGGTTCGTGGCTATTCGAATTTGCAGAGCATATTGCTGCTAATCTTTTTCCGGGGCTTCTCATCGGGTACGTTTGCGTACTTGTTGTATCTATGCTTGCCGCATTGGCAATGCCACAAGATGATCCTTTCCATAATTGGGGTAACTTATTGATTAGTCAAATCATTGCGTGGCCGTTTGTTCTAATGAATCCCATATTAGCACAAAACAAGTATCTGCTCTTGATTCTCTTTATCACTATTTGGATCAATGATACAGGTGCGTATTGCGTAGGCTGTCTGACCGCTAAACGCGCTAAAGGGAATCACAAGATGGCTCCGAACATCTCTCCCAAGAAGTCTTGGGAAGGACTGTTTGGTGGTTTCGTGTTTGCGTTAGTTGCAGGCTATGTCTTCTATCGTTTAGATTGGATAGATAGTTGCTGGAAGTCCCTACTCGTCTGCCTTGTCATTGCCGTTGCAGGTACGTTTGGAGACTTGATGGAGAGCAAGATGAAACGCACGGTAGGTGTGAAAGACTCGGGTGTTTTCCTACCGGGTCACGGAGGCGTATTAGACCGCTTCGATAGCTTGCTATTAGCAACGCCGGTGTTGTACTTCTTATTACAAGTGATCGGATGAAGTGCGCAGTTATCATATTAAACTGGAACGGTGCCGAGATGCTAAGAAGGTATCTACCTTCGGTGGACCGCTTCGCTGAAGGACCGCTACGCTGTAAGACCGCTGACGCTGAAGGACAAGTACAGGTGATTGTGGCGGATAATGGTTCCACGGACGAGAGCGAGGAAGTGGTCAAGGCGTTTCCGTCTGTTCATTGGATGCCGCTTGACAAAAACTACGGGTTTGCAGAGGGATATAACCGCGCAATAGCGCAAGTAGATAGCGAGTACGTGGTGCTGCTTAACTCGGATGTAGAGGTGGCCAAAGGCTGGTTAGAGCCATTGCTACAAGCCATGGACGAGGACAAGACGATTGCGGCAGTGCAACCCAAAGTGCTGAGTTGGCTCAGTAAAGAGAATGGCGATCAGCCCATCTCGTTCGAATATGCAGGTGCTGCAGGAGGATTGATGCATTGGTTAGGTTATCCGTATTGCCGAGGTCGCGTGTTCTCAATGATAGAGAAAGATCAGGGTCAATACGATGAGCCGGCGGATATCTTTTGGGCGACGGGCGCGTGCATGTGCGTGCGCACGAATATATATAAGGAATTAGGCGGTTTGGACGCTTCGTTCTTTGCTCATCAAGAAGAGATAGACTTGTGTTGGAGGATGCGTCGCAAAGGTTATAGGTTGATGTGTATTCCCTCCTCGGTGGTGTATCATTTAGGTGGTGGAGCGCTCAACTATGAGCATCCGCGTAAGACCTTCCTAAATTTCCGCAATAACCTACTGATGCTTTATAAGAACTTACCTATCCAACGGCTGATACCGGTAATGGTCATTCGGTTTTTCTTAGACTATGCCGCGGCATTAAAGTTCCTTGTGACGGGCAAGCCAAAGAATGCTTGGGCAGTAGCACAAGCGCGTTGGGCGTTCTTAAAGTTACATAAAATGTATCCAAAGAACCATTAAATTAGAATCCTAAACTAAAGCCAACCATAGCGGTCACGTTCTTGCCTTGATAGAATGTTGGGCAGAACTCGTCTAAGAAATGTTGCGCATCTCCGAGGTCTTCACAAGGCACGGAGATGTTACTTTCTAAATGGTCGTATCCGCGAGCGTTATTGTAACTCACATTCGCACGTAAGTACATATTCGGATGTACTTCGTAAGCAAAATCGAGAGCCACCACTTCATTTCTAAAAATAGGTTTGTCAAAGGGTTTTTGCTTGATGACATTACTGATTCCTGCTTTGTCATTAATCTTTCCACCCTTCTCATTTCTGGCTACGCGCAAATACGGAAAACTATTGTATTTCGTATCGTGGGTATAACTGAGTTTGATACTCATCCCACGAATAGGCCTATAAGATATCTCGCCAAAGATCGTTTGGGCATTATCGCCCATATATTGTCCGAGGTTATAGCTATTTGAGGTATAATCGAGTACATCAATAGAGTGCGTATAGCAAGCGATATTCGTGCGGCTGAACTCACCTTTAAGGCTAAGCCCTTTGACTGGCCACCCACCCCAATCAAAACCGACCACATAGGAGAAAGGATTGCGCTCTGCATTGCCTTTCTTTAGGCGAGAGGCACTAAACTCATCCAAATAAAACGAACCATAGAGTTTAAGGTGATCCACCGGGCGTAAGGTAATCGTCCCAAACACTTGTGAGTTCTGGTTTTGGGTTGCTGTACCCTTGGTCAACAAGTGGTCAAGCGACTTGTAGAACGCGATGGGGATAAAATACGCTGCTTGCACATTGTCTTCCGCATAAATAATCGAGTTACCAATGGAGAACGACACATATTTGACAGGAATAAACGTAAACATATTCGCTGCCATAAACTTATTATGCGGGCGATATTCCTTATGTTGGGTACCGTCGGTTTGGTTTTCTAAGTAATAACGCGTTGTATCGAGTACATTGCTCACGAGCCAAGCATGGAAGTAGTCGAACTGGAACCACTTGCATGGGGCTAATTGCAACGATACTTGAGGTACTGCCGGAGCGCGATTATTGAGGATATTTGAGGCGTGATAGGCATCTCCCCAGCGTATTTCTTCGCGTTTGAGGCTGATACTTCCAAACCACGCATAAACGGAGAATCCTCCTTTTGAATCGGAGAAGTCGCCACCATACGAAGCCTCTTTGTATTGCGTTCCGGGCACAAGGTTCAGAGCCTGTTTACCGGTAGCGGACTGGTTGAGGCGTGCTCCTTGCATTGTTCCATTGGGGAAATAGTCTTTCCGAAGCCAATTACCATAGTAACTCTGATCTCTCAACGAGCCCCAAATACTGACGTGGTGAGCAATATCCATCTTCAGGTCTATGCCGTACCAGCGTTTGAGGATAGCTCCTTTCTTAGAGCCATAAATCTCGGCACCAAGGATCGGTTCAATGGACATCTTAAAGACCTTATTTTTCGTTAGGTACGAGAACTGTACGTTAGCGAGTGATAGGTCAAACGTTTGATGATCCGTATATTGGACATAGCGATGGGCTCCCGGAATCGTATCTCTTTCTAATGCGAAAATGTCTAAATAGAAACTCAGGTTATCCTTTTGTTGCTTGCTCATGAGCGAGTCACGCTCTTGCGCTTCAAGCAGCATAGAGGCTACCTGTCCCCTCGAATATGGACGAACTGCCGTTTGGTGTACAATGATACCATCGGTCAGCAGGTCGTCAAGATAATCGTATAACTGCGTATAGGATAGAGGTACAGGGATATCTTGTGCCCTACTCATGGTCACGCAGAAACAGAGAACTATAAATAGAAGGGAACGGTAGCGAGTCATACTTTATTTATTTTTTCTTTTTTGTTGTTGCAGGGGTGTAGCGAGCATTCAAGGCGTCGATAATCTCGTTAGTGATGTCATAGCCATCCACAGCAGTGAGGACATTATCACGACCTTGATTAGAGAGGATAAGATGGAACTTACCATCCGCATTGTACTCGTTGAGGTAGTTTGTCAACGAATCTGCCAAACGGATGTTCAGTGCTTGGTTCTCAGCCAAGATGTCTTGCGTGAGTTGCTCCTCAAGCGCTTGCAGTTCCTCTTGTTTGCGTTGCAGACGATTGGCTTCGCTTTCCGCGCGTTCGCGAGATAAGAAGGCGTTGTTCTCCAGTTTACGTTGGAAATCAGCGTACTCGTTTTGGAATGTGCGCATTTTCGTGTTCAGTTTCAAACGAGCATCTTCTTGCTTACGCATCAGTTGTTCGCCACACTCTTGGGCTAAGGTGTAATTAGCCAGCAAGGAGTCGAGGTTAATGAACGCTATCGGCAGATTACCTTCAGCAACAGTGGCAGCAGTCTCCGAAGATTGCTTGCAGCAGGACTTACCGGTAAAATGAAGAACGAACAATGCCGCAACGGCAATAACTAAAACAGCTTCAACAATAATTTGAACTTTTTTCATAATAAATTTGTTTTATAGTGATTTAACATTTATCTTGTTTTTAGGATGACGCATCTCGACATCTTGGGTGCGAATACAGTGAATGCCCCGTTTGTGCATTGCTTCGCTTTGTCCAATATCCTTACTACTAAACCGGCCGTTCTTTTTTAGGATCACACGAACACAAAGTCCGACAAAAGCAAGGCCAAGAAGCAATATTATTACCCAAAGTTTGTCCATAATTTTGATATTGGGCTGCAAAATTACAAAAAAATTTGCATATATCCAAAAAAAAGTGTATCTTTGTGCCGTTTTTTGTAAATTATCACAAATTAGGTTCAAAATATGTTTCGTAATATGGCAACAAATTCAAATTCTCAACCCGGCACGCTGTACAATGCGTTGACTGCCGGAAGCAAAATTATTGGTACTATCATCGCTGATTCCGATATCCGTATTGATGGTACGGTAGAAGGTGATTTGACCTGCTCGGGCAAGGTCGTTATCGGTGAACAAGGAAAACTGAAAGGCACTATTAATTGCCAAAATGCGGAGATCCTTGGTAATATGGATGGTAAGATGGAGGTAAAGAACACACTCGCTTTGCGTGCTAGTGGAAACATCAAAGGCGAAGTCACCACACAAGTGCTGATCGTGGAGCCGAATGCTATCTTCAATGGTTCTTGCTCTATGACCACTCCTGCCGAACCCACTAACAATAAGAAATAAATCTAACACACTCTAAAATCATGAAAATCAAACCCTTCCGCGGTATTCGTCCGCCCCGTGATCTTGCTGCTCAAGTGAGTTCGCGCCCTTACGATGTGCTTGAGTCTGAAGAAGCTCGCGTAGAAGCACAAGGTAATCCGATGTCTTTGTATCACATCATCAAACCCGAGATAAACTTTGCCCCCGGTACCGATGAGTTCGATCCAAAGGTTTATCCGGCTGCCGTGGAGCAATTCCATCTCTTCCAAAAGAATGGCTGGTTGAAACAAGACCCGAAGGAGAACTACTATATCTATGCGCAGACGATGAACGGCCGCACCCAATATGGACTCGTTGTGGCTGCTTGGGTGGAAGATTATATGGAGAAACGCATCAAGAAACACGAACTTACGCGTCGTGACAAAGAGGAAGACCGCATGAAACATGTGCGTGTGAACAACGCGAACATTGAGCCCGTTTTCTTTGCTTATCCGCATAGAGACGACCTCGATGCAATCATTGCAAAGGTTACTGCTACCGAGCCCGAGTACGATTTTATATCCGAATTAGACGGCTTTGGTCACACGTTCTGGGTGATTGACGACGAGGCGACTATCCAAAAGATTACGGACATCTTTGCTCAGATTCCGGCTATGTACATTGCCGATGGACACCATCGTTCGGCAGCGGCTGCACTCGTTGGGAACGAGAAGAAACTGCAAAATCCGAACCATCGTGGGGACGAGGAGTATAACTTCTTCTTGGCTGTCTGCTTCCCCGATAACCAACTCAAAGTGATGGATTATAACCGTGTCATCAAGGACCTCAACGGATTGACTTCCGAGCAGTTCTTGGAAGCATTACGCAAACATTTTGAAGTAACCGATAAAGGTACAGTTATCTACCATCCGCAAGCATTACACGAGTTTGCGCTCTACCTTGATGGACATTGGTATCAACTCGTTGCCAAAGCGGACAGTTATGACGATAACGACCCGATTGGCGTGCTGGATGTATCCATTTCGAGTAAGTACATTCTCAATGAGATACTCGGTATCAAGGACTTACGCTCCGATAAACGTATCGACTTTGTAGGAGGTATCCGCGGTTTAGAGGAACTCCAACGCCGTGTAGATAGTGGCGAGATGCGTATCGCATTAGCGCTCTATCCTGTCACTATGCAACAAATCATTAACATTGCCGATACGGGAAATATTATGCCTCCGAAAGCAACGTGGTTTGAACCCAAACTACGTTCAGGTTTAATCATTCATGCACTGGAATAAGTTTGTCATATTGATTCTACTCCCCACCCTGTGTTTAATGGGGTGCTCGATCAGTGCGCGCGTCAAGAAAGCCGATAAGAAATATGAGATCGGCGAGTATTTTGACGCAGCGGATATGTACAAACAAGTGTATAGTCGTATCCCATCCAAGAAAGAGAAGAAACTGAAAGCACATGTAGCCTTCTATCAGGGCGAGTGCTATCGTATTCTCAATAGTTCCAAAGCCGTTAATGCCTACCAAAACGCCGTGCGCAATAAGTATCAAGACTCTATTGTTTATCTGCGTTTGGCACAGGCGTTGCAATACCAGGGTAAGTACAAGGATGCCGACAAGAACTACCTTATTTATTTAGAGGCTCATCCTACCGACTATGTGGCGCAGGCAGGTCATTTCGCTTGTACCCAAATCAACGAATGGAAACAAGAAGTTTCTCGCTACAAAGTGCGTGAAGCCAAGGAACTGAACCAAAAACGCACATCTTCCTTCGCTCCTGCTTTCATTGGAGACGATGCGGACGCGTTAATGTTCACTTCCAACCGCCAAGAGTCCTCCAAATCGAATAACAAGAAAACCGCTCGACCCAGTCCCGTGACGGGTGTGCAGACCTTCCAACTCTACGATACCCACCGCGACGCGACGGGCAAATGGACGGAGATTTTACCCGCTGAGGGCTTAGTCAAAGAGGACGAAGGCGAAGCGGAGGCGGACTCCACTTCGACCACTATGGGCGTGGCTGCCAGCAAACCCGAGATGGGCGTGTGCTGTTTCACTCCCGATGGCAGAACGATGTACTTTACCTACTCCTGCCCTATCAACGGGCAAGACCTTGGCGCAAAGATCTACACTTCTTCTCGTGCCTCCGGCGAATGGGGCGAACCGCAAGAGTTCACCATCTTTTCGGATAGTACGATTACCGTAGGTCACCCATCTCTCTGCCCAACGGAAGACACCCTCTATTTCGTCTCTGACGCACCCGGAGGTTACGGCGGCAAAGACATCTATTTGGCCGTCATCGAGAACGGACAAGTAACTGATATTCAAAATCTTGGTCCTAAGATTAACACCTCCGACGATGAGATGTATCCTACCATTCATCCCGATGGCAGTTTGTATTTCGCGTCCAAAGGACATCCGGGTTATGGCGGTTTAGACCTTTTCAAAGCGGTGCGTGATACCGTCACACCCGACTCGCTTCGCAAGGCGGATAACGCACCTATCGCGTGGACGTTATTTAATATGGGTGCACCTTTCAACACCAACGGTGACGACTTCGGTATCACCTTTGAGGGTAACTCGCAAAACGGTTTCTTCTCCTCGAATAGGAACGACAAGAAAGGTTACGACAAGATCTATCGCTTTGAACTTCCGGTAATGGAGTTTTATGTTACGGGTAGCGTTACCGACAACAATGGCGATCCTGTTTCCGATGCCAACCTGCGTATCGTCGGCGATGACGGCACGAATAGTAAGATGCAGATTAGGCGTGACGGTACCTACAAAGTCAAACTCAACAAGGACACTCGCTATCTTATGCTCGCGTTTGCACGTGGTTATCTCAACCAGAAAGAGAGCCTGCAAACACTTGATTTGAAGGACAGTAAGACCTTTGAGCAGGACTTCACTCTCTCCCCTATCTCGCGTCCTATTACGATGAATAATATCTTCTTCGAGTTCGGTAAATGGGATCTGACACCAGCTTCGGAAGAAGGATTACAGGCCTTGGTTAAGTTGTTACAAGACAATCCGAACATCACCATTGAACTTTCGGCACACACGGACTTAGTGGGTGACTCGTTGTCGAACATCGAACTGTCGCAGAAACGTGCGCAAGCGGTTGTTAACTACCTCACCAAACAAGGCATTGAGAAAGAACGCCTCACGCCCGTGGGCTATGGTAAGAACAAACCGGTAGTGGCAGACAAAGCCATACACGCACAATACGCGTTTATTCCTGTTGAGCAAGAGCTGAATGAGAAGTTTATTTTGGCTCTGCCCGCAGATAAGCAGGAGATTTGCAACTCCCTCAACCGCCGTACTGAGTTCAAAGTCCTAAAAGTCACTTATAAACTATATTAACAATCTTCAATAGTCAATCTTCAATGCAACAATACTTAGAACTCTGCCGCCGTGTCCTCAACGAAGGTGTTCGTAAAGAGGATCGTACAGGAACGGGTACCCTATCCGTTTTTGGGCACCAGATGCGTTTTAACTTAGAGGAAGGGTTTCCCTTACTCACTACGAAGAAACTGCATTTGAAATCTATTATTTACGAACTGCTTTGGTTTCTCAATGGTGATACGAATGTGAAGTATCTGCAAGACCACGGTGTCCGTATTTGGAACGAATGGGCAGATGAGAATGGCGAGTTAGGTCCTGTCTATGGACATCAATGGCGCTCGTGGCCGGATTATAAGGGCGGTTCAATAGACCAGATAAAGAACGTTCTAGAGCAGATTAAGACGAATCCCGACTCGCGTCGCCTGATGGTGAGTGCGTGGAATGTGGCAGAAGTGGATCAAATGGCGTTACCGCCTTGTCATTGTTTGTTTCAGTTTTATGTAGCAAACGGAAGATTGTCCCTCCAACTCTACCAACGTTCAGCGGATATCTTCTTAGGGGTGCCTTTTAATATCGCCAGTTATGCCCTACTCCTTCAGATGATGGCGCAAGTAACAGGCTTACAAGCAGGCGATTATGTACATACTTTTGGGGACGCGCACATCTACCTCAATCATTTAGATCAGGTGAACTTACAACTCACTCGTGAGCCGCGTTCCTTGCCCACGATGCAGATCAATCCGGATGTCAAAGATTTGTTTGGGTTCCAATATGAAGACTTCACTTTGTTAAATTATGATCCCCACCCGCATATTGCAGGAATAGTTAGTGTATGATAAGTATAATTGTAGCAATATCAGAGGAGAACGCAATAGGCAAACAAGGCGGTTTGCTTTGTCATTTGCCTAATGACCTCCAGCATTTCAAAGCCGTGACGAGCGGTAGTACGGTTATCATGGGCGAACGCACGTTCTTGAGTCTGCCGTTCAGTAAGGTTCGCAACACCCACGCCCTACCCAATCGTCGTAATATCGTTATTACTGATAATAAGGATCACGCGTACGCAGGCGCGGAAATGGCATACTCAATAGAGGATGCTGTTAAACTGGCACAAGAAAATCTCGCCCCCCTTCTGGGGGAGTTGGAGGGGGCTTCTCCTGAAGCCTTCATTATAGGCGGTGGCATGGTCTATCGTCAGTTTATGCCTTTGGCTGATAAGCTCTACATCACGCACATCCACCATTCGTGGAAGGATGCGGACACGTTCTTTCCTGAGATAAAAGAGAGCGAGTGGCAACTCGTCAGCACCGAGCGTCAAGAGGCAGACGAGAACAACCCCTATCCGCACACTTTTGCTGTCTATACGCGCAAGAAACAGGGGTGAAGATGTTAGCGGAGGGTTATATCCGCATAAACAGGATAATGATCCGAGATATAAGGGATGTTTTCGTAGGTTGTAGTATCGACTTTGAAGCGTAAGCACTGTTGTGCTCCGCTGTAGTAGATATAATCTAACGGCCACAGGATATTCTTTTGGTTTTCTTCTAATAGAGGGGCTGCATCGGAGTAGCCCGTTTTTCCAAATCCATTAAACGAACCGATCGTATCACGGTCTATAGCCGTAAAGCGAGCAGAAGACATAAGTCCCTCTATCTCAGTAAGTCCTTCATTATCAGGCAATATATTAAAATCACCTGTAAGAATCATAGGCCAGCCTTCAGGGTTCATGACGGAGATACTGTCATATATCAAGCTTAGTCCGTTTTTACGAGCCTCCCACCCTATGTGGTCTAAGTGGGTATTGACGTAGTAGAGTTTTTGGCCACTGGTTTTATTTTGTAGCAATGTCCATGTGGCAGTGCGTTTACACATTGCATCCCAGCCACGAGAAGGAACGTTAGGTGTTTCGCTGAGCCAATACGTTCCCCAACGCATTAATTCATAACGTGTAGAATCGTAGAAGATAGACATGTGTTCGCCTTCGCTAATACCATCTTCGCGACCGACGCCAACGCAAGCATAGCGGGGGCAAGAAGATAAGATATAGTCTATTTGAAAACCGTAAGCCTCCTGCACGCCAAACATATCGGGTTGAATAGTGTCAAGCATGGCGGGGGTAGCAGCTTTGCGATATTCCCAACTGTTTGATCCGTCATCAGCAATACCGAGACGGATGTTATAACTCATTACACGGATGGATGTATCCGGTTTTTGGCAACTGATGAAACAACATGCTACAAGAGCAATGAGAAGAAGATAATTAGATTTTTTCATGGTTACGGATATAAAATTATTCTTATGGTATCAAATACGCTGCAAAATTACTAAAAATAAATGATATATGCAAATAAATCGGCATTTTTGTTGCGTTTTAATCGGTGTTTTTGTGGTAAATCAATCGGTATTTTTGTGGTTGCTACTCTAAACTATAGAAATGACACACTATCTGATAAGTCGAGATTATGTGCAAACTGAAAATAATTATCACTTTTTCTGTTTAAATATTTGCAAATATCAAAAAAAATCGTAACTTTGCAGCCGAAAGTGTTGCAAAGACATATATACAAAGAATAAATGTCGAGGTTAGATAAGAATATATTAGGATTTCTTGTGGCACTCGTAGCAGAGTTTGCTGCTCATTTCAATCTGTCTCAAGATGTGGCATATAACTACATTAAGGACCATCATGGATTGGAGTATTTTTTTCAGCACTATAATATCTTACACACATTATCCTTTGAGGAAAATGTAGAAGATTTAATAATGGTTTGTGCTCATCATGGAGGAACATTAGTATGAAGTTATACCATGGATCATTACATTTCTTATGTTAACAGAAGGACAAATACAATGTATGAAAGAGGATGTGACCATTGCGTTGGCACAGATTCTAATTGAAGAACAGCATTACTCTATGGAGCAAGCATTGAGCAAGGTCTATAATTCCGTTACCTTCCGCAATCTTCAAAATACGGATACCGGATACTATTATCAAAGTATCGGCTATGTATATGATGCTCTACAAAAAGAATTAGTTAAGTAATAACTGGTTACGAAGCCTATCCTAAAAAACAAAAGCGACCGAGAAGGTCGTGAAGTGAACCCCAAAAGTTAGACAAAAAACTTTTGGGGTTTATTTTTATGAAACATTCTATCGAAGAAAGACGACTAGCAGTCAAGATGTGTAAGTCAGGTATGCCTCCAACATATGTAGGCAGGTATTTAGGTATTA
>JAZQOG010000008.1:0-17466 GCA_045627765.1 Paludibacteraceae bacterium
TGCGCTTCTACAGGACGGGGCGAAGGTGCCAACCGAATGAAACACTCCAGCATCTCCTCTATACCAATCGTCTTATACGCACTGCCATAGAAGACGGGAGCCATATTGCCTAATTCATATTCGGTCTTGTCAAAACGAGGATAGACCTCTTTGATCAGGTCCCAATCATCCTGCTTCACATCCGCCGGTTTGTCGAGCAGACGGAAACTTGTTCCTTCCACTGCATACAGACTGCTCACCGACTCAAACCGTTCGCCTTGTCCTTTTGCCCACGTCATAGGGGTGACGTGAATACCGAGTTCGGACTCTACATCGTCCATCAGGTCGAAGGGGTCTTTACCTTCGCGGTCCATCTTATTCATAAACACCATCACAGGCGTCTTACGCATTCGGCAGACCTCCATCAACCGGCGGGTCTGGGTCTCTACACCCTTGGCGGAGTCGATGACGATAATCACCGAATCAACGGCCGTAAGGGTTCGGAACGTATCTTCCGCAAAGTCTTGGTGACCGGGGGTGTCGAGGATATTAATATGAAACCCTTCGTAATCAAATCCCATCACCGAGGTGGCTACGGATATACCGCGTTGTTTCTCTATCTCCATCCAGTCAGACGTGGTCGTTTTGCGAATCTTATTCGACTTGACGGCACCCGCCGTGTGAATCGCTCCTCCGTAAAGCAGTAACTTCTCCGTGAGCGTCGTCTTACCGGCATCAGGGTGAGCAATCACCGCAAACGTCCGTCTTCTCGCTATCTCTTCTTTATAATCCATAATTAACGCAGTTTAGCCCCAAACTTCGTCTCAAACGTCTTCTTCAACCGTTCCATGATGTTCTCAATCTGCTTATCTTTGAGCGTATCCTCTGCGTCTTGTAAGATGAACGATAGGGCATACGATTTCTTACCGGCCTCAAGGTTCTTGCCCTCGTAAACATCGAAGAGGAAGACGTTCTTGAGCAGTTTGCGTTCGGTCTCAAACGCTGCGCGAGCGAGGTCAGCAAACTCCACTTGTTTGTCAACCAGTAATGCGAAGTCGCGTTTGACTTCGGGGAACTTAGGCAGATCCACAATCGTGGGTTTGTACTGCTTATTGAGTTTAACGAGATTGTCCCAATATAAGTCGGCGTAGAACACTTCGTTGTCAATATCAAAGCCTTTGCGTGTGGCGGGACTGACGATCGCCATATAACCGATGATGGTCTTGTTCGGTGCTTTGATTATGAGCCCGTCGCTGAAGCATTGGCAGAGTCCGCAACTTGTGTCACCATTGGGGTCAATAGCCGGTTCTAAGGTGCATTTGTCGATATTCACTCCCAAACGGGTGAGGACAGCGTTCACGTAAGCGTGTAGTTGGTAGAAGGACGATTTCTCTTCCTTGCGCACCCAACTGAGTTTGCTCTTGTTTCCCGTCAACCATAACCCTAAATGCATCTCTTCCGAATATTGCGCAATCGGTTCACTTTCACTTTCACTCTCACATTTCTTAAAATGATAACAGTTTCCAAACTCATAGAACCGTAGGTCGCTATTCTTGCGGTTGACGTTGCGTTGGATGCTCTCTAATCCGCCAAAGAGTAGGGTCTGACGCATCACACCAAGGTCTTGACTAAGCGGATTCTTAATCTTCACGCAACTGTCTAACCAACCCGAATAATACGACATCTTCGTGAGGGAGTTATTCATTATCTCGTTGAATCCTTGTGCGGTGAGTTGTTCAGAAATCTTCTTTTGCAACATCGTCACATCGGGTTTGGGGTTATAGCATAAGTTCGTGTTCAGTTTCTCGGGGAACTCGATATTATTGTATCCATAGATACGTAGTATATCCTCCACCACGTCGCATTCGCGTTGTACATCTACGCGGTAGCGAGGTACTTTCACTATCCACTTTCCATTTTCACTTTCACTTTCACTTTCACTTTTCCACTCATACCCCATCTCCAACCCACTCATGATAGTCTCAATCATCTCTCTTCCTAACTCCTTGCCGATGAGTTTATTCACTCTATCCAGCGACATCTCCACCTCAAATGGTGCAAATGGTTCTCTAAACTTATCGATGGGGTTCATTGCGATGGAACCCCCTGCTACTTCTTGAATCAGCAGGGCGCAGCGTTGGAGTACGTAGAGGGTGTTATTGGGGTCGCAACCGCGTTCGTAACGGAAGGAAGCGTCGGTTTGTAACTGGTGACGACGAGCTGTCTTACGGATGCTGACGGGATCGAAATAGGCGCTCTCCAAGAAGATGTTCGTGGTCGTGTCGGTCACACCCGAGTCCTGTCCACCGAATACGCCGGCGATACACATAGGTTCATTGGCGTTCCATATCATTAGGTCGCGTGCATCGAGGGTACGTTCGATACCGTCTAAGGTCACAAATTTCTGTCCTTGTTCAGCGTTCTTAACTACGATCTTGTGTCCGGCAATCTTATCGGCATCGAAGGCGTGTAGGGCTTGTCCTTGTTCAAAGAGAACGAAGTTCGTGGCATCTACGATATTATTGATGGGGCGCAGTCCGATAGAACTCAACGCATTCTTGAGCCATTCCGGTGACTCTTTGACGGTCACACCTTTTATGCTCACACCCGAATAACGGGGGCAAGCGTCGGTGTTCACCACTTCTACATCAATCTCCAAATCGTGATTATCGACTTTGAATGCCGATACATCAGGTTTGGTGAGTTCAACGTTCTGACCGTGTGCTAAATAATAGGCGTGAAGGTCGCGGGCAACGCCATAGTGGCTGGCACCATCGCTGCGGTTGGGAGTGATATCGACTTCGATGAGGGTGTCGTTTTCGATGTGGTAGTAGTCTTTAGCGGGCATTCCAACCGGTGTATCTTCCGGCAGAACGATGATACCGTCGTGGCTGGTGCCTACGCCTATCTCGTCTTCGGCGCAGAGCATACCGAGGCTCTCTTCGCCGCGGATCTTACCGCGTTTGATAACGAAACTCTCGTCGCCCGAATAGAGGCGAGTGCCGATGGTTGCCACAATCACTTTCTGCCCGGCAGCCACGTTAGGAGCTCCGCAAACGATTTGCAAAGGTTCACTTTCACTTTCCACTTTTACGGTCGTAATGTGTAGGTGGTCGCTATTGGGGTGGGGTACACAGGTTAGCACTTGTCCTACGACTAACCCTTCCAATCCGCCTTTGATGGTTTGTACTTCTTCTACTGTACCCACTTCCAGACCGATGGAGGTGAGAATTTTTGCTACGGTATTAGCGTCATCCGTGAGGTTGATGTACCGTTTGAGCCATTTATAAGATATATTCATACGTGTATGTAAATTGAGTTCGCACTAAAAAGCATGCAAAATTACACAAAAAAAATGACATACGCAAATTTTTTTGCATTTTGCGCGCAATTTCTGCTACAAAAGTACTTTTTACTAAAGGAAATCAATGAAAAGCGGAATAGCGTTTTCCTTCTCGCTCGATGAATAGTCGCCCATTTTCAAACACTTTGATAATAGGCTTGGAGGCGGACGAGTGGAAAGGCTGATAGGTGTGGGGTAATGCCGTAGAACTGCCCGGCAAATGCGGATCTTGTTGCATTGAGAAATAGTAATGACTATCCACATCCGTAGTCATATCCAAATCGTATTGCCAAACCCCTTTTCCCTTATCGGTTAGCGTTAAGGTTATTTGCGTGAAATTATAGTTCACACCATAATTGAAAAAGTCATTAAAATCTATCTGGTTTTGGAAGAGTAGGGGAGCGTAAACATCCCCTTCAGACAAGGTATAAACGCCTTCCGTCAGTTGGTTCTCCGTCGGTAAGACAAGATTGAAAATGAGGTTCGGATAGTCCTCTAAATACGAGAAATTAAACTCGTACTCGTAAATCCCTTCTACCGTGGGGCGCTTGAGCCCGACACACGTGACAACCACCGAGTCCATCAATAACTCTTTCTCCTCTTTGGGTTTCGGAGGGAAAGGCGCTTCATAGAACATATTGCTCGCCGTCACATCCACCGTGAAGGTCGAACCGTGTTGCGAGGTCAAACTGCCCTTAACATAAACCGTATCTCCCTCATCGTTGAGCGAGAAAGTAAGGCGGCCTTCCTTAATATAATAAGGCGTATAGTCTCCCCATTCCTGACCTCGAATGGCGACATAGGATGGGTAATCGTTCTTGCGTTTATACCCGGGGGAAGCAATGAAAGTGCCGTCAGCACTATCCGCCGAGAAAGTGAAGGTGCCTACCGGCATATCAAATTCATCGGCCACGAGGTCGAGTTCAATCCAGTCGTCTTGATTCACCGAATCCACGAGGTTGAAGTTTATCCAACCCGTTTTTTCGCGGTTATCTCTTACGTCCACGATTTGCCCGATGAAGGCTTGGCTGACGGTTTGGGTAGGTTCAAAGCGATAGGGGTCTTCCTCCGGCTCGGGCGGAACATCGCCCGTCTTATACTCGAAGCGGAAAGGCGCAACTTGATACTCGTAACGTGTTCCGTCTTCCGTACGCGCTGCCTTAAAATGGGCAGTGAGTTCGCACGTGTCCGCGTTAATCTTGGTTATGGTTAACTCCACGGGACAGTCCTCATAAAAATAATAATAGGTGTTACTGCCTTTGCGTAGGTCGCTAAAAGCGGTTTTGATGGTGCCCTCTTCCACCGAGAAAGTGCCCACGATAGACTGCGTCTTCGGCCAAACGTCTAAAACGACGTGGTAGGTTGCGGAAGTAGTAGAAGCGGTAATATCGAAATAATAATTGGGTGTTTGATGAGTTTCGTCAGAGATCTCCACCTTACTTGCGGTTAAGTTATAAACTGCCCACAAAGGAGCACAAAAAACGAGAGTCAAAAGTAAAAAAAGTCCTTTTTTCATAGATATTTTGCAAAATTTGCTGCAAAGATACACTTTTTTTTGGATATATCAAAATTTTTTTGTAATTTTGCGCCCAAATTGTATTTTTTATGGTTGATATCTTGTTTAGGAGTTTGGCTAGCGGCAGTAGCGGTAACTGCTATTATTTTGGAACCCAGTATCGTGGGATTCTGATTGATGCAGGTATAGCCGCTCGCACTATCCAACGCGATTTAAGGGAGATGGGCCTTGATTTTCAGAATATCATGGGCGTCATCATTACGCACGACCACGCGGATCATATACGCGCGGTCGGGACGTTGGGCGAGCGCGTACACCTGCCTATTTTCACTACGCCCGAGATACATGAGGGTATCGATCGGAACTACGGTGTGAGGGAGAAATTACGCACGTCTCGCCGGTATATCGAGAAGAACAAAGAGTTCGATATCGGCGGTATTAAGATTCTCGCTTTGGGTGTTCCGCACGATTCGACGGACTGCTTGAGTTTTGTCATTGACTTCTGTGGTGAGCGGTTTATGTTAGTCACCGACTGCGGTTCGCCTCGGGAGGAGTTGGAGGAGTATATGAAAACCGCCAACCACCTTGTTATCGAGGCTAACCACGATGAGCAGATGCTGCTCAATGGCTCGTATCCGACATACTTGAAGGAGCGTATTCTGTCGCCACTTGGGCACCAGAGTAATGACACTTGTGCGCAAGTGATTGAGCGCGTCTATCACGAGGGGTTGCAGAACATTTGGCTCTGTCACCTTAGTCCGGAGAACAACACGCCGGAGAGCGCTTACGAGACGGTGGCGCAGACATTATTAGACATGGGGATTATGCCCGGAGCGGACGTGTATCTGAAAGCGTTAGACCGCTTGCAGGCAAGTCCTGTCTATCCGTTGAACGATGCTCCCACGCAGCCTCGCGTTATTGAGAAAAGAGAACAAAAACAATCCATTTTCGAAGATGAAGAACAATAAACAATTGGTAATCATTCCTACCTATAACGAGAAGGAGAATGTAGAAGCGATTATTCGTGCCGTGATGGCGTTGCCTATACCGTTTCATGTGCTTATTATAGATGACGGTTCGCCCGACGGTACGGCTCAGATAGTGAAAAACCTGATGGGGGACGAGTTTAAGGAACGGTTGTTTATGATTGAGCGTGCCGGTAAGTTAGGCTTAGGTACCGCTTATATCACCGGTTTCAAGTGGGCTATTGAGCACGAATACGACTATATCTTTGAGATGGATGCGGACTTTAGTCACAACCCCAACGACCTTCTTAAACTGCACGAAGCCTTGGACGAGAAAGGGGCAGACGTAACTATCGGTAGCCGATATCTCACGGGTGTGAATGTGGTCAATTGGCCGATGGGACGCGTGTTGATGAGTTATTTCGCAAGTAAGTACGTGCGCACCGTCTTAGGGGTCAGCATTCACGATACGACTGCCGGCTTTGTGGGCTATCGTCGCCAAGTGTTAGAGACCATCGAACTCGATAAGATTCGCTTCAAAGGGTACGCTTTCCAGATAGAGATGAAATATACGGCATTCAAATGCGGTTTCACCATCGTCGAAGAACCCATTGTGTTTGTCAACCGCGTCTTAGGCACCAGTAAGATGTCCGGAGGAATCTTCTCGGAGGCACTCTTGGGCGTTATCCGCCTCAAAGTCAATGGATGGTTTCGCAAATTTCCACAGAAAAAATGAAGCGTCTTCTTCTCTTTTTCCTCTTAGGAATACTTCTGCTTGGCTGTCATTCGTCTAAGTCCAAGACGGTGACGTATGCGTATGGCCTTCCTGTCGATTCGTTTAGGGTCGATACGGGAGTTATTCGTAAGGGACAGACGCTAGGAGAGATCTTCGCTTCGGCTGGCGCCACAAGACAACAAATCGTGTTTGTGTCCACGCTCACACGCAAACAGTTCGATACGCGGTGCGTGCGACCCGATAAGAAATACCTGCTTTTCTACCAAACGGACGAAGAGCAACAGCAGCACCTCAAGCACCTTGTTTACCAGTCCTCACTGAGGGAGGCGTATATCTTCCATTTGGACGATTCGATGTATGTCGAGAAACAGGTCAAGCCGATTGAGACCGTTCATCGGTCAGCCAAAGTGGGTATCGAGACGAGCCTCTGGAACGCGATGGTGGATAACGACCTGCCGGTGGACCTCGCCCTCGAACTCAGTGAGATCTATCAATGGACAATCGACTTCTTTGCCCTTCAAAAAGGCGACTCGGTGTCCGTGTATTTCGAGGAGTATTACGTGGATTCCGTTCGCTATGGAATGGGGCGTATCTATGCCGCTAATTTCTACCACGGCAAACAGTGGCAGGAAGCGTTCTTCTACAATAGAGATAACATCAGCAATTATTTTGACGGCGATGGCAATAGCCTGCGCAAGGCGTTCCTCAAAGCGCCCCTCAACTACAAACGTATCTCTTCTACGTTTACCTACGCCCGCAAACACCCTGTCTATAAGATTGTCCGCCCTCACACAGGAGTCGATTATGCCGCTCCCATCGGTACACCTGTAGTCGCCGTCGGCGACGGTGTGGTGACCTTCAAAGCCTATAAGGGGGGAGGAGGAAACACGATAAAGATTAAGCATAACAACACCTATACAACCGCTTATCTGCACCTAAGCCGATACGCGAAGGGAATCCAAGTGGGACAGCGTGTCCAACAAGGACAAGTGATTGGGTATGTCGGCTCAACGGGTGCCAGCACGGGTCCTCACCTCGATTATCGCGTGTGGAAGAACGGTACCCCCATCGACCCACTGAAGATGGTGTCACCTCCGGCGGAACCTATCCCATCCAAATATAAAGACAACTTCGCTACGAAAGTGGCAGAATATAGAACCCATCTATAACAATCGTAAACAATACAAACTATGGATATATCAATTGTAGTGCCTCTGTTTAACGAGGCAGAATCGCTTCCCAAACTCTACGAGTGGATCGTCAAAGTGATGACCGATCACAAGTTTAGTTATGAGGTTATCTTCGTTAATGACGGTAGTACCGACGACTCTTGGAAAGTTATCCAAGACCTCAAGAAACAAGGTAAAGAAACCGTCAAAGGTATCTGTTTCAGGCGTAACTACGGCAAGTCCGCTGCGCTCTATTGCGGTTTCAAAGCTGCACAAGGAGATGTGGTCATTACGATGGACGCCGACCTGCAAGACTCGCCCGACGAGATACCCGAACTCTATCGGATGATTACCGAGGACGGTTTCGACCTTGTCAGCGGTTGGAAGCAGAAACGTTTCGACAATAAACTGACAAAGAACCTGCCCTCTAAACTCTTTAACGCTACCGCACGCAAAGTGACGGGTATCCAACTCCACGACATGAACTGCGGGCTGAAAGCTTATCGGTTAGAGGTGGTGAAGAACATCGAGGTCTTCTCCGAGATGCACCGCTATATCCCGTACCTTGCCAAGAATGCCGGCTTTACGAAGATTGGCGAGAAAGTGGTGCAACACCGCAAACGTGAGTTTGGCGTTAGTAAGTTCGGACTCAACCGCTTTGTCAATGGGTATCTGGACTTGATGACCCTGTGGTTCCTCAACAAGTTTGGCAAACAACCGATGCACTTCTTCGGACTCATTGGTAGTCTGATGTTCATGTTAGGTCTGATTGCTATCATTGTGGTAGGAGCAATGAAACTGCACGCTCTATCCACAGGCGTACACGCTATGCTCGTGGCTGATAACCCGTATTTCCACCTGTCTATCTTGATGATGGTGTTAGGGTGTATGCTGTTCTTGGCAGGGTTCTTAGGCGAACTGATTATCCGTAACTCACAGACACGAAACGACTACCTAATTAAGGAGGAACTGTGATTTGAACTTAGACGAACAACGCGATACGATCGAAAGAGCATTGGGCGAACGGATGATTAACCACTGCTTGGCAATCCTGAAGATTTGGATTGCCGAGTTGAGCGTGGACACGTATTCCAATCGCTACCATTCGCTGCAACAGAACTATAAATATCTGTTTGACTACTACCTCTCTGCCGACGACCCCGAACGGGACCGCCTGTTAGACGAGATGACGGGCGAGGCGTATCGATTGGTAGATGAGGTCTATGCCGATGTCTGCCTCAAAAGGGGTAGGGCGAAGGAACACCACGGCTTTGACCGAACAAACCACATCAGTGTCATGCAGTATTTCAGCGAGTGTATGCACCTCCAAGAGGAGGACTTAGACTGGTTATGCGATGCCGTTCAAGACGAAGAACAGTCCTCGATGGCACTCATTGCCGTAGCGGCATTGACGGCAAACCTCAAGAATTTCTTCCAAGAAGACGCGATATTAGCCCTCATCCAATGCCTCGACTGCGAACAAGAGGTGCTGCATAACCAAATTAACGCTACCGTCTTGATGCTACTCATCTATTACGATGTACGTATCGACTTCTTCCCGAAAATACAAGACGCTTTTGAACAGAAGATAGGAGACGGAGACGAGATCTTCGAGGTCATGTGCGGGTTTGTCCACTCAACCACCGTCAAACTCAAAGACCTGCTCAAGTCCAAAGACTTTGATTCGGAGAATATCCCTTCCGAACTCAAGAGCCTCCTGCAACAAGTGCAGCAGAATAGCGGAAATATCAATATGGAAGAGGTGGTGAATTGGATACCCAATGACGAGAACGAGTATCTGGCAGGACTGATAGCCATCCTTCCGCAAACATGGCTCTATAGCCTCGTGGTGGGCGACGATATCGACCGCGCCAAGAAACTGGCAAACACCTATCTGGATGCAGGAATGATGGACTTGATGTGGAACAATCTCGATGAGGCAGAGGAACAACTCGTCGAACAACTGCGCTCCGACAAAGTGTGTGCACAAGACTACCTCAATTATGGACATATATGTTTCATCAAAGGCGATCGAATATTAGCCTACGAGAACTATAAACAGGCACGACAGATGGTAGGGTCAGCCAAGAAGTTCTTCTCGCTCTTTAGACCCGATCGAGGTATCTTAGTAAACAAAGGGGTACCCATTGAGCACGTCTATCTGATGGAAGACCAGTTATTGAAGATTGAAGATTGACTAATTATAAATTATAGATATGTTTGATAACTTGAGCGAACGCTTGGAGCGTTCATTTAAAATCCTTAAAGGTGAAGGACGAATAACCGAGATTAACATTGCGGAAACCGTCAAAGACATTCGCAAAGCACTGCTCGAAGCGGATGTGAACTATAAGACCGCCAAACAGTTTACGGACGAGGTCAAAGCCAAAGCACTGGGGCAGAACGTGATGAACGCCGTTCGCCCGGGACAGTTGCTTATTAAGATCACCCACGACGAACTGGCTACCCTTATGGGTGGCGAAGCCGAAGAGATCAACATCAAAGGCAATCCGGCGGTTATCTTGCTTAGCGGTTTGCAGGGTTCCGGTAAGACGACCTTCGCTGCCAAACTGGCGAATTACTTACAAAAGAAGAAAAGCAAGAAAGTGATGCTCGTGGCTTGCGACGTCTATCGTCCCGCTGCCATCGAACAACTACGCGTATTAGGTGAGCAGATAGGCGTGAAGGTCTATACCGAAGAGACCGAAGCCAATCCTGTTGCCAAAGCCAAGAAAGCGATTGCCGAAGCACGCACCTACGGCTACGATGTGGTTATCATTGATACCGCCGGTCGTCTCGCTGTCGATGAGCAGATGATGCAAGAGATAGCGGCGATCAAAGACGCTATCCAACCGCAAGAGACCCTATTCGTAGTCGATTCGATGACCGGTCAAGATGCCGTGAACACCGCTAAGGAGTTCAATGATCGACTGGACTTCGACGGCGTTATCCTCACCAAACTCGATGGTGACGCGCGTGGCGGTGCTGCACTGTCTATTCGCACGGTGGTGAACAAACCGATAAAATTCATCGGTACGGGCGAGAAGATGGAAGCACTGGATGTGTTCCATCCTTCCCGTATGGCAGACCGTATCTTAGGCATGGGCGATGTGGTCAGTTTCGTAGAACGTGCCCAAGAGCAGTTTGACGAACAAGAGGCTCGCCGTATCAGCAAACGTATTGCCCATAACCAATTCGACTTTAACGACTTTATCGGTCAACTGCAACAGTTCAAGAAAATGGGCTCAATGAAAGAACTGATGGGAATGATCCCGGGCATGGACAAAGCCATGAAGAACGTAGAGATAAGCGACGACGCTTTCAAACCGATAGAGGCTATCATCGGTAGTATGACGCCTTACGAGAGAGCCAATCCGGGGTGTCTCAACGGGAGCCGTAGGGATCGTATCGCCAAGGGCTCCGGCACCACAATCGTCGAACTCAACCGCTTCCTCAAGCAGTTTGAGCAGTCGTCGAAGATGATGAAGAAAATGCAACAAATGAAACGTAGATAATATGACGCTTTTAGACGGAAAACAAATAGCCGCTACCATTCGCGAGGAACTGAAGCAGCAAATCAGCGACCTACTGGCTAAGGGACAACGCGCCCCGAAGTTAGGGATCGTCATCGTAGGACATAACCCTGCGTCCGAGACGTATGTGAGCAATAAGATGAAAGCTTGCGCCCAAGTGGGGATAGAGGCGGAGAAGATTGCTTTTGAGGATACTATCACCGAGGAGGAACTGCTTGCCGTAGTGGATAAACTCAACCATTCAACCGACTTGGACGGGTTTATCGTTCAACTGCCTCTACCGGCACATATCAGCGAGTCGGCTATCACGTCCGCTATTGATTATCACAAGGACGTGGATGGACTAACGCCCGAGAACGTGGGGCGTGCCGCGAAAGGACTGCCTTGTATTGTGTCCGCAACCCCTCGTGGCATACGCGAACTGCTTGCTCGTTACGATATCTCGACCGAAGGCAAACATATTGTGGTCATCGGACGCAGTAATATCGTGGGCAAACCGATGGCAACGCTGCTGATGCAGAAACACGAACGCGGCAACGCGACCGTCACCCTCTGCCATAGCCACACCACCAACCTCAAGCAGATATGCCTTACTGCCGATATCATTATCGTAGCAGTGGGACATTCGGGATTGTTGACGGTCGATATGGTAGCCGAAGGAACCACCGTCATCGATGTGGGCATCACTCGTGTGGACGACCCTACCGACCCCAAAGGTTACCGCATCGCCGGTGATGTCGATTTCGAGAAGGTCGCACCTAAGTGTGCCTATATCACTCCCGTCCCTGGCGGCGTAGGACCCATGACCATCGTCTCTCTCCTACAAAACACTATACAAGCTTATGGATATACTTGCTAAAATAGATGGACTGGACGCGAAGTTCCACGAAGTGTCCCTTCTCATTACGGACCCTGCCGTGATAGCCGACCAGCCTCGTTACGTCAAACTCAATAGGGAATATCACGAACTCGAACGTATCCTCACGGCTGCGGACCACTATCGTAAGGTGGCTCGCCAACTCGAAGATGCTAAGACGCTCTTTTATAACGAAACCGATCCGGAACTCAAGGAAATGGCTCGTGCCGAGATAGACGAATTGGAACCGCAGATAGGCGAACTGGAGGAACAGGTGAAGATCCTTCTTATCCCCTCTGATCCCGAAGACGCGAAGAACGTAGTCATGGAGATTCGGGGTGGTACAGGAGGCGACGAAGCGGCTCTGTTTGCCGGAGACTTATTCCGAATGTACACCAAATACTTTGACCTTCACGGTTTCAAGTATGCCGTTTCCTCTTTCTCCGAGGGTGCTGTAGGCGGTTACAAGGAGATTATCTTCAACGTCACGGGCGAGAACGTGTATGGTACCCTCAAATACGAGTCGGGAGTGCACCGTGTACAACGGGTGCCGGCTACCGAGACGCAAGGACGCTTGCATACCTCTGCGGCTACCGTTGCCGTTCTACCCGAAGCCGACGAGTTTGAAGTTCACATCAATGAGGGCGAGATTCGTTGGGACTATTTCCGTAGCGGCGGAGCCGGCGGACAGAACGTGAACAAAGTGAACTCGGGTGTGCGTCTTCGTTATAACTGGCAAAACCCCATCACCGGCGAGGTGCAAGAGATACTCATTGAGTGTACTGAGACGCGTGACCAACCTAAAAATAAGGAACGCGCGCTCTCGCGCCTGCGCACGCAAATATATGATAAGGAGCATAGCAAATATGTCGATGATATCGCTGAGCGTCGTAAGACGATGGTCTCTACCGGTGACCGCAGTGCGAAGATCCGTACCTATAACTATCCCCAAGGACGCGTGACCGACCATCGGATAGGATTCACACTATACGATTTGACGGGTTTTATGAATGGGGATATACAATCCATGATAGATGCTTTACAAGTAGCCGAAAATGCAGAACGACTCAAGGAAATGGAATAAAACCATCTGTGCCATCTCAACGCCCTACGGAGTAGGGGGAATAGCCGTCATCCGTATCAGCGGACCTGACGCTATTGCCATCGTAGATACACTCTTTGTGGGTAAGACGACGCTCAAGCAAGCGAAAGCCAACACCATCCATTATGGTCGTATCGCCGACCTTGACGAGGGGATGGTCTCTCTCTTCCGAGCTCCGCACTCGTTTACGGGCGAGGACGTGGTGGAAGTGGCTTGTCACGGAAGTCTTTATATCCAACAAACACTTATTCAGCGACTTATCGAAGCGGGTTGTGTGATGGCAGGACCCGGTGAATTCACTCGTCGGGCTTTAGCCAACGGCAAACTCGATCTCACTCAAGCCGAGGCGGTGGCGGATCTTATCGCTTCGCAATCCAAAGCCGAACACGACCTTGCCCTCAGCCAATTGCGTGGCAGCGTGAGTAGCGAGATAGCCGTGTTACGCGATAGGCTGTTACACCTCACTTCCCTCATTGAACTTGAACTCGACTTCGCCGACCACGAGGAACTGGAGTTTGCCTCCCGTGACGAACTGCAAGCCGTAGCCGATGAGATAGAGACTCACCTTGTCCACCTCACGGAGTCTTTCAAGACAGGCAATGCTATTAAGAACGGTCTTCCTGTGGCTATCGTAGGACCTACCAATGCCGGCAAATCGACGCTACTCAATGCTCTGCTGGGTGAGGAACGCGCTATCGTGAGCGATATACAAGGAACGACGCGCGACACGATTGAGGACACACTCGTTATCAATGGTATTCTCTTTCGACTTATTGATACTGCAGGTCTGCGCGAGACGCAAGACGAGATCGAACAGATGGGTATTGAACGCACCCAAGCCGCTATTGATAAAGCCGCGATTATCCTCGATCTTTCAGCGCAGCGGTCATTCAGCGATAGCGGTCCTTCAGCCGAAGGCGGTCTTTCAGCGCAGCGGTCTGTTATCCACATCGTCAATAAATCCGATTTGATGTCGGATGCACAAAAAGCTGCAGTGGATAAGGATGCGGTACTGATTAGTGCGAAGAATGGCGACCTGTCGAACTTGCGGGAGCGTTTGGTAGCGGAGGCACAGACGTTGTTGGGTCGCGCTACTGAGGGCGTTTGTATCACGGGCGAACGCCATTACGAGGCATTGATGCGGGCGTTGACGAGTATCCGTGCCGTACAACGAGGCTTGGCACAAAACATAAGCGGTGAGTTCTTGTCAATGGATCTGCAAGATGTCCTCACCGCCCTTGGCGAAGTCACCGGTCAAGTGACTAACGAGGAAGTGTTATCCAATATCTTCTCGAAATTCTGTATCGGGAAATAACCGATTGAATTAAATTTTGCAAAATAATTTGCGTATATCAAAAAAAAGTTGTAATTTTGCAAGCGGAAATTGCAAAAAAGAAAACAACGATGTCACTTTTATTAATCATATTTGCTTGTTGCACAGGGTCGCTTGTGGCGGCACTCGTGGGACTAATAGGTGCTCGTAGGAAGATAGGCTTTGGATGGACGTTCTTCCTTAGCCTCGTGTTTACGCCCTTCATCGGTTTACTCTTCGCGCTGCTCAGTGACCGACTTCCCGATGGTGAACGCAAATGGGGCTGTCTCGGTGTCATACTTGGAATACTTACCTTAATTGCCGTTATCGGGATAGTATGCGTAGTACTGGGGACTGTGACTGTATGATAATGAAATAAATTACTATGGACGAAGAATTAAAAGATCTGGCTTGCTATTTGATGAATAACTTTTGCATCCGTGCCGGCGGTAAAGATTTCCATTTTGTAGAGATTGAGTTTTATCATTGGAAGCAAGATGGAACCTATCCTCGCAATTGGAAGGACAAGGAACTTTTCTATCATTATTCGGGCATGGACATTTGCTATGAATATAAAGGTGATTTTTGGGGTATTCTCATTCGTTCCGTTGAGGTAGATAACACGTTTATCGGTGGACCGATGAAAGTCAAGAATATTATTTTGAATACGATGACCACTGAAGTGCCTCGTTTTACCTCTTCGAAAAATCCTAACGTAATCAAAATGGAAATGATTGATTCTTCTCCAAGAATAGGATTCAAAGAGCAGACGCAGAAATATCGTTTTGCAATAAAAGAGAAAGAAACGGCATATATGCCCCACAATAAAGACAATAGTATTAAGTATAGAAATACTCTTAAAAATCTATATTTAGAATAACATCTTCACTTTTAACACTATTTAACGTTTTCGATTTGTTTTTATGCGAAAAAAGATTGACCTTTGCAGCGTAAAAATAAATAACGTTAAATATGAAAACAATTCCCATTTCTCAACGGCAAACACTTGCCAAACATCTGTTCGATGAACTGAGCGAAAAACTCCAATCTACTTATTGGCTTTCCAAAGAAGCCTTTGAACAAACCGTGTGTAAAAAAGCACACGAAGACTATCGGCTAAACAAAGGGCGCTATTTGTCTATCAGCCCTCAACTCAATCCTAAATTATTTTCCCTCTGTCATCAAGTGCAGCGGGTTTTACATTGTTCTGCCCCTATTGATTATCTTTTGCGAGATGATCCATCAGTCAATGCTTTTGCTATCTACATACCTCAAGGGAAAGACCCTTCACTAATTAGACTAAATAGTGGCGCGATAGAGCATTTGACCGAGGATGAACTCAAATGGCTGATTGGGCACGAGATAGGTCATATTATCAATCACGACACTGCTTTAGACCGTTTATATGATGCGTGTTACGAGTGGAAGAAAAACACACTACCGCTCAGTATTAAAAACGGGATGCACTATCATGACCTCTTGCGAGAATTAGAGGCTGACCGATACGGACTGCTCGCCCCTATTTATCCAATCCGAGTGGAAGCTTTGCACATTTTTGCTCATTCTAAAAGTAGTGCAGATTTACAAAAACAAATGAAACCTATTTTAACCATTCTTGAATATTTCACTATACATTCTTAAGATTATGATACACGATTCTGAAACTAATTTTGTGTTTTTACCCAAAGCACTTCAACTGCATTTCCCACGCCTCTATACGAGCCTGATAACCGCCTTCCAAGAAGCTGGTGTAGAGTACGATTTTCTTCCTAATACAGAAGCCAAAGAACATGTATGGGCAAGGGATTATATGCCCATTTCCTTCGTGTAGGAAACAATATCTTCTTTCCGCAATTAGACTTACCTACTGACACGCCTGCTCTTGCACGCATACAAACTATTTTCCCTTCTTGTAAGATTTACCCCATTCGATATGCTCGAACACTCACACGCCTCGGCGGTTGCCTTCATTGTGCAACTTGGAACACCATCAAGGAGGCATATAAAAATGCGGATTGTTTTGTGCCGTCAGAGCGACACCCGTTTAATCCGTTTACGAGCGATGCTTTCAGCGAGAAAGGCCTTCGTGCGGTAGTGGAGTATCGACTAAAGAGACGATTAGACGATGACGATTGGGGAATCTTCAATGAGGCTTTTATGGGCTATTGGAATAGTCGCCTTAAACAGTCGTTTTCCTTGTATGATTTCGTTCAATCCGTATCTAAATATCTTGCCGCTGAACATCCACAATATCCCATAGACAAGCAGAAAGTGATTTTTTTATGCGAAAGTGTGCTTGATTACATCATTGATATTCCCAAAGTGGTTGTTTTTGATGAAACCCTCCCTTTACAAGACACGTGTCCATTCTAACTCTCCCATCGCAGCCTCTCGGGGTGGCGAGGGTTGTTTTTGTAAACAGGACACATCGTGCTCTAACATCGGTAGTAGAACGATAGTAGTCCATACTATGTCCATAGAAATTTCATCTCCGCCTCTCCGGGTTGCGATGGTTGTTTTTGAAAATGCCCTTGGCGGAATTGGCGAAAGATGGTGTATATGGTGTAGGAGGTGTACATATACCCTAATATACACACATACGCGGGTGGGGATATATAAGTATATACACCATCACCACCACCTACACCCTGTCTTCTAGTACAAAACACTGCTCGTGGTGCGTCTGTAAACATACCACTAACATAGCACCCACACAGCACCATTGCCTAACGCTATGACTGTAAGGTGCTTGCGTTATCTTTTGTCTTCGTTTTCAATTCGCGACGCGAAGAAAATCTTAACGCAAGTAGATGCAAAAAATCTATTTTGGACGACTTTTACTTATTCGCCCAATGGGCGAGAAATCTTATAAAAATCCATCTCAAAATCTTTACTAAAAATCATCTGTGGAATGAGTTTTTTAGGCAACGGAGTCCTCACCTCGCCATCTGTGGA